>NZ_JBFBGZ010000007.1:0-260966 GCF_040684925.1 Arthrobacter sp. NPDC089319
ATCGTGGAAGAGCCAAGTTTGTGCCGGCGAAGCACCTCGCCCTTCGACCCGTTTGGCGCTGCCTCGTACTCCGCAAGGATCTCCATTTTCTCAACCACAGTCCGGAAAGGGCCACGACGAGCTGATTTGGTCATTTCCTACATCTCTCCATCAGCCCTCATGAAACGGAATCGGCTCATTTCAGGTTGACAGAGAGGGATACGGGGCGATCTGCCAGCCAAACCCTGAACTCGACCGGGACAGGCTCGCGGCGTCCGGCAGCTAGGACGCAGACGGATGGTGGGCGTCCGGCAGCTAGGACGAGGATAGGCTTCACGCGTCCGGCGTCCGGTGTGGGCTCGTGCCGCGCTGGGGCCGAGGCTGCCCGGTGGGTCCGATGGGCCTTTCCATTAGCTTGTGCAGGGTCTTGTGTGCCTATACTTTCAGCGATGGCGGGGAATTCGGTTCCTTGCCTGCAGCAACTGGACGTCCATGGTGCGAGAAAGGCAACCGATGAGCAATATTCCCGCAGATCTGAAGTACACCGCTGAGCATGAGTGGGTGGCTGCCGCAGATGCCGAGGGCACTGTGCGCCTGGGCATCACCGACTTTGCCCAAGATGCCCTCGGTGACGTGGTCTATGTGCAGATGCCGGAAGCCGGCTCCTCCATCACCGCCAACGACGTTGTTGGTGAAGTGGAATCGACCAAAAGCGTCAGCGACATCTACGCTCCGGTGAGCGGCGAAGTAGTGGCCGTCAACGACGCGCTCGAGTCCGATCCGGCACTGATTAACTCCGATCCCTACGGGGAAGGCTGGCTGCTGGAGGTCAAGCTGTCGGATCCGGCGGCACTGGAGACGCTGCTCAGTGCCCCGGAGTATGAACAGCAGGTAGGCTAGAGCTACCGGAACCAAATCGACGGCCAGCCGGTCTTGGACCGGTTGGCCGCTACATTTTTACGGAGGATCTATTGATGGTGGGCGACGCTCGCAACGCCGCAAACAATGGGAACGGCGACGGCCGGCACCCGGAGGCGAATGCGGAAACCACATCCATCTTTTTGCCGCCGCAGACCGTGGCACACGCAGCCACGCCGATGCTCAGCTCCGAGGAGGAAGCATCGGTGGCAGCGTTGCCGGCCGGGTCGGCGCTGCTGATAGCCCACGGCGGCCCTAACGCGGGCGCCCGGTTCCTGTTGGACCAGGACGTCACCACGGCTGGCCGGCACCCGGAGGCGGATATCTTCCTGGACGACGTGACCGTCTCCCGCAAGCATGTCGAATTCCGCCGGTCCGGCGATGGCTTCATGGTTGTTGACTCGGGCAGCCTCAACGGCACCTACGTCAACAACGACCGGGTGGACAGCCTGCAATTGCGGACCGGAAACGAAGTGCAGATCGGCAAGTTCCGCCTAACCTTCTACGCAGGCACGGCGGCAAAGGGGCAGGGCTAACCGGTGCCGGCGTCCCAGCCAGCGCGGCGCACCCTCGGGTCGTCCCGGGAGGGCTACCGCAGCAGCGTCCTCAATATCGGCGAGGTGCTGCAGCAGCTGACGGACGAGTTCCCGCAGATCAGCGCCTCCAAGATCCGTTTCTTGGAGGAAAAGGGGCTGATCAGCCCCCAGCGCACGCCGGCCGGTTACCGGAAATACACTGGCCAGGACGTTGAACGGCTCCGGTTTGTGCTGGCGCTGCAGCGGGACCAGTACCTGCCGCTCAAGGTCATCAAGGACTATCTGGACGCCATCGACCGCGGCGAGCGGCCGGAGGCGCTTCCGGGCGGGATGACGCTGGCGCCCCGGATGGTGTCCGGCCCGCTTGCCGCTGAACTGAATGGTCGCGGCCGGGCGCTGACCCGAGGCGAGCTCCTGCAGGTCAGCGGAGCGTCGCAGGAATTAGTGGACGACCTGCTCGCCTATGGTCTGATCCACGAGCAGGACACGCGCTTCGATGAACACGCGCTCAAGGTGGTTCGCGCCTGCATGCAGTTGGGCAGCCATGGAATCGAGCCGCGGCACCTTCGGTCGTTCCGGGCCGCGGCCGACCGCGAAGTCGGGCTGGTGGAGCGTGCCGTGGCGCCGTTGGCCTCGCGCCGCGACGTCGCCTCACGTGCGCGCGCCGCGGAAACCGCCAAGGAAATCAGCGATCTGTGCCTGAATCTGCACACTGCCCTCGTCCATGGGCATCTGTCGCAGATGGAGCGCTGAACGGAGGAGCCATGCTCGAACTAGAGGTCGTCGGAGTCCGCATCGAGCTTCCGTCGAACCAGCCGCTTGTGCTGCTCAAAGAAACCGACGGCGAACGTCATATTCCCATCTGGATTGGCGCTCCGGAAGCCAGCGCCATCGCGTTTGCCCAGCAAGGCATCAAACCGCCGCGTCCCATGACGCACGACCTGCTCAACGACGTGGTGGAGGCGTTGGGCCGGAGCATCACCGAAGTCCGCCTGGTCACCGTGCAGGACACGGTCTTTTTCGCCGAGTTGGTTTTCGACGGCGGCGCTACGGTCAGCTCTCGTGCCTCGGACGCCATTGCGGTGGCACTGCGTGTGCCCTGCCCCATCTACTGCGCGGACGAGGTGATGGAGGAGGCAGGGGTCAAGATCGCCGAAGCTTCCGACGACGACGAATCCGGCGGCGAGGCGCAGGACAACGCGGAGAGCCAGCTGCGCCAGTTCCGCGAATTCCTCGCCGACGTGGAGCCCGAGGACTTCGAAAAATAGGCGCCGGCGAGACTCACATCCCGCATCCAAGCCCGCCCGGCCGAGGGGGCCGAATCCGACACGCCGCAGCAAAAGTGCCAGCATCTTTGACCGGCGGCCCCCGCCGTTCTAACGTCGAAGCATACAGTTCCCATTGCACCGCAAGCCAACTCAGGGCAGACTGAAACCAGACCTCTGGGCTGACCGCGGTGCTCACTTCCCCATAGGGAACTTCGACAAGGAGGGTTCACGTGAGTCCTAAAGGTGATGCAGGCGAGATGCCGCACGCTCGAACGACCGGTGCTGCCATACCCGCAAGCGCCCAGGGCCTGCTGTTCACCGAAGACTTGCCCGTGCTGGATGAGGACGCCGGATACCGCGGCCCCACGGCCTGCAAAGCGGCCGGCATCACCTACCGGCAGTTGGACTACTGGGCTCGGACCGGCCTGGTGGAACCCGCCGTCCGCGGTGCATCGGGCTCCGGCTCCCAGCGCCTCTACAGCTTCCGGGACATTCTGGTCCTGAAGGTGGTTAAGCGGCTGCTGGACACCGGTGTCTCGCTGCAGCAGATCCGAACAGCCGTTGAACACCTGCGTGAACGCGGCGTCGAAGACCTGGCCCAGATCACCCTGATGAGCGACGGCGCCAGCGTCTATGAATGCACCTCCGCCGACGAAGTCATCGACCTTGTCCAGGGCGGACAGGGCGTCTTTGGCATCGCAGTCGGCCGGGTCTGGCGGGAGGTCGAGGGCAGCCTCGCAGAGCTCCCCAGCGAACACGCCGCCGAGCAGCCCGAGTTCCACGACGATGAACTGAGCCGCCGGCGCGCAGCGCGCAAAATCAGCTGACCCCAGCACAACTTACAGACAGCGGGAGGGGCTCCGGATTCCGGAGCCCCTCCCGCTGTTGATGCGGATCGGGGCGGTTGCGCCGCGGACGGGCGAGGGGCGGCGCGTGGTCAGCTGGGCTGGCGGCGCAGCGCCCGGCTGCGCATCCGGCCCGAATCAGTGATGTTCTTGAGCAGGTCGTCGAAGAGCGAGGCAGCCTGCCTGGCGGATTCGCCGGGCCACTGGTGGACGGAATGTGCAGCACCCTGGATCTGCTGCCAGTTCGCCTGCTCCACGATGGTGGGGGAGAGCAATAGGTCGCCGAACATGGTCTTCATTTCCCCCAGCCGGTAATTGTGCTCGTTGGAGCTTGGCCGGACTCGGTTGGCAACCACACCTGCGGTCTTGAGATCCGGCGCGAATTCCTCCCGGAACAGGTCGATGGCCCGCATGGTGCGTTCGGTGCCGGCAACCGAGAAGAGGCTGGGCTCGGCCACCAGCAGCACCCGGTTGCTGGCAGTCCATGCCATCCGTGTCAGGCCGTTGAGGGACGGCGGGCAGTCGATGAGTACCAGTGAATACCCGGTCACGCGCGAGAGCACGGTGGACAGCCGGCGCAGGTCCCGGCGGCTCAGATCCGGGCGGTCGTAGATGCCGGAGTAGGCCGAGCCGACAGCGACATCAAGGACCTTCCGGCCCGACGATGTGGCCGGATTGGCCTCTGCGGTCCCCACCCATCCGCTCGGGGCGGCGTTCTGGGCCAGATCGGCTTTGCGTGCGTTCTTGAGCAGCCGGCCGATGTCGGTCTGGTGGGACGGCTTGACGCCCAGCCCCGTGGTGGCATCAGCATGCGGATCCAAGTCGATGACCAGGGTGGGAATTCCCGCTGCCAGCGCCGCAGAGGCCAGGCCCAGCGTGACCGAGGTCTTGCCGACCCCGCCCTTGAGGCTGCTGATGCTCACTACTTGCACGTAAAAACCAAAACCTAACGTATCGAGTCGTGGGGCTTCTGCGCCGGATAAGTCTTCACGGCACCCTATACATCATAGGTGGAGCGCCGCAGGAGACTGTGCCATCGGCGCGGCTAAGCGGCGTTTCTCTTCGGCGCCCGCCGCGGCGCCGTAACATCCGGACCGCTAACCACAACCTAGAGGTGATCTGTGCAACACTGGCTTGCCAGTTCAGCGGGCCGTCCGTGAGACTTGGCTCACTGAGTCGGCCGGCTACGGCGCCGGACGGTCGTGTCTCAAATCCTTAGTCCGGACCCGGCAATGATGCAGGAGTGAAATGTTCTCAAAGATCCTGGTAGCCAACCGTGGCGAAATCGCCATCAGGGCTTTCCGCGCAGCCTACGAACTGGGCGCGAAGACCGTGGCTGTGTTCCCGCATGAGGACCGCAATTCGATCCACCGGCAGAAAGCCGACGAAGCGTATCTCATTGGCGAGCCTGGACATCCCGTGCGGGCCTATCTCGACATTAACGAGATCATTCGGGTGGCCAAGGAATCCGGAGCGGACGCCATCTACCCGGGTTACGGCTTCTTGTCCGAGAATCCGGACCTGGCCCGTGCGGCTGCCGGGGCTGGCATCGCCTTCGTCGGCCCGAAGGCGGACGTGCTGGAGCTGGCCGGGCACAAGGTCCGTGCCTTGCAGGCAGCGCGCAGGGCAGGGATTCCGGTGCTGAAGTCCACCGACCCCAGCGCCGATACGGAGAAGCTGCTGGCCGAGGCCGAGGAGATCGGCTTCCCCATTTTCGTCAAGGCCGTGGCCGGCGGCGGCGGGCGCGGCATGCGCCGGGTCGATAGCCCGAAGGACCTGCCGGAAGCGCTGGCAGCCGCCATGCGCGAAGCTGACACCGCCTTCGGCGACCCAACCGTATTCCTGGAGCAGGCCGTGCTGCGGCCGCGCCACATCGAGGTGCAGATCCTGGCCGACGGGCAGGGCAACGTCATGCACCTCTTCGAACGCGATTGCTCGCTCCAGCGCCGGCACCAGAAGGTCATCGAAATCGCCCCCGCACCCAACCTGGACGAAAACATCCGCCAGGCGCTGTACCGGGATGCCGTGAAATTCGCCGAGGCGCTCGGTTACACCAATGCCGGCACGGTCGAGTTCCTGGTGGACACCGTGGGTGAGCGGGCAGGGCAGCACGTCTTCATCGAGATGAACCCGCGGATCCAGGTGGAGCACACGGTGACCGAGGAGATCACCGACGTCGACCTGGTGCAGTCCCAGCTGCGCATCGCCGCCGGCGAGACTTTGGCCGATCTGGGTTTGTCGCAGCAGACGGTCTCCGTCAACGGCGCAGCGATGCAGTCCCGGATCACCACCGAGGATCCGGCCAACGGATTCCGGCCCGATGTCGGCAAGATCACCGCCTACCGCTCAGCCGGCGGCGCGGGGGTGCGGCTGGACGGCGGAACCATCTACACCGGTGCCGAGATCAGCCCGCACTTCGACTCGATGCTGGTCAAGCTCACCTGCCGTGGACGCGACTTTGCGACGGCGGCGGCCCGCGCCAAGCGTGCCCTGGCCGAGTTCCGCATCCGCGGCGTTTCCACCAATATTCCGTTCCTGCAGGCAGTGCTGGAGGACCCGGATTTCCTTGCCGGCAAGGTAGCCACATCGTTCATCGACGAACGGCCGGAGCTGCTGAAGGCCCGTGTCTCCGCCGACCGCGGCACCAAGCTGTTGACCTGGCTGGCGGATGTCACGGTCAACAAGCCGAACGGGGAGCTGCCGGTGGCCACGGCGCCGGTGGAGAAGCTGCCCGAACCGGCCCGGCAGGCACTCGAGGCCACCGGCGCACTGACCACGGTCCCGGCGGCGGGCTCGCGGCAGCGGCTCCAGCAGCTGGGTCCGGAGAAGTTCGCTGCCGAGCTGCGGGCGCAAACGGCCGTGGCGGTCACAGATACAACTTTCCGCGACGCTCACCAGTCGCTGCTGGCCACCCGCGTGCGGACCAAGGACCTGCTGAATGCGGCGCCCGCGGTGTCCGCCCTGACCCCGCAACTGCTCTCGGTGGAGGCATGGGGCGGAGCAACCTACGATGTGGCGCTGCGGTTCCTGGGCGAGGACCCGTGGGAGCGGCTGGCGGCGCTGCGCCAAGCGATGCCGAACATCTGCCTGCAGATGCTGCTGCGCGGCCGGAACACGGTGGGCTATACGCCGTACCCGGAGGAGGTCACCACAGCATTCGTTAAGGAAGCGGCCGCCACCGGCATTGATATTTTCCGGATCTTCGATGCGCTCAACGACGTCTCGCAGATGGAACCGGCCATCCGCGCCGTGCGGGAGACCGGAACGGCCGTGGCGGAAGTTGCGCTTTGCTACACGGGCGACCTGCTGGATCCCGCCGAGGACCTCTACACGCTGGACTACTACCTGGCCTTGGCGGACCGGATTGTCGATGCCGGGGCCCACGTCCTGGCGATCAAGGACATGGCCGGCCTGCTGCGTCCGGCGGCCGCAGCTAAGCTGGTCTCGGCGCTGCGTGGACGCTTCGATCTGCCGGTGCACCTGCACACCCATGACACGGCCGGCGGGCAGTTGGCCACGTTGTTGGCTGCCGTCGATGCTGGTGTGGACGCTGTCGACACTGCCAGCGCCGCGATGGCCGGCACCACCAGCCAGCCGTCGATGTCGGCGCTGGTCGCCGCCTTGGCCCACACCGAGCGCGACACCGGCTTGGACCTGGCCGCGGTGGGGTCGCTGGAGCCCTACTGGGAAGCGGTCCGCCGCGTCTATGCTCCGTTCGAGTCGGGGTTGCCGGGGCCGACCGGCCGCGTGTACACCCACGAAATTCCGGGTGGACAGCTGTCCAACCTGCGGCAGCAAGCAATGGCGCTAGGACTCGGCGAACGGTTCGAGGCGATCGAGGACATGTACTCGGCTGCCGACAAGATCCTGGGCCGGCTGGTGAAGGTGACGCCGTCGTCCAAGGTGGTGGGCGATCTGGCCCTGCAGCTGGTGGGCGCCAACGTCGACCCGGAGGAGTTCGCCGCCGACCCGCGGAAGTTCGACATTCCCGACTCCGTGATTGGCTTCCTCTCCGGCGAGCTGGGTGATCCGCCCGGCGGCTGGCCGGAGCCGTTCCGCACCAAGGCCCTGGCCGGGCGCACCATCAAGCCCCGCAACGAGGTGCTCTCCGCCGAGGACTCGGCAGCGTTGGCCTCGGACCCGGCCACCCGGCGGGCGACGCTGAACCGGCTGCTCTTTGCCGGCCCGGCCAAGGAATTCGAGAAGACCAGGGAAACCTACGGAGATGTCTCCGTGCTGGACACGCTGGACTACCTCTACGGGCTGCAGCCGGGGTCCGAACATGTGATCGCGCTCGAGAAGGGCGTCCGCCTGATCGCCATGCTCGGCGCCATCTCCGAGCCGGATGAGAAGGGCATGCGCACCGTGCATTGCACGCTCAACGGCCAGCAGCGCAACGTGACGGTGCGCGACCGCAGCGTCGAATCAGAGGTCAAGGTTGCGGAGAAGGCCGATCCCGGACAGCCGGGACACGTGGCGGCTCCGTTCGCCGGTGCGGTCACGGTCATCGTCAAGCCCGGGGACACCATCAAGGCCGGCGACACGGTGGCCACGATCGAGGCGATGAAGATGGAAGCCGGCATCACGGCCCCGGCCGGGGGCACCGTGGCGCGGCTGGCGGTCTCCGCCGTCGAACAGGTCCAGGGCGGCGACCTGCTGCTGGTCATCGACCCGGCGTAGCCGGAAGGCCGGTACGCCGAGCGGCCTGACAGACGACGGAAGGGCTGCCGCTGTGAAGCGGCAGCCCTTCCGTTGCGCCGGAGCGGTTATTGCCGGACGCTGGTGTAGATCTGCTCCACTAACTCGTCGAAATCTGCCAGTACCTGCGCCCGCTTGATCTTCAGCGACGGCGTCAGGTGTCCGGACGCCTCGGTGAAGTCGGACGGGATGACGCGGAAGGACTTGATCCCCTCCGCCTGCGAGACCGACTGGTTGGCCTGGTCGATCAGGGCTTGGATGGCGGTCTTCACGGCGTCGTGGTTGGCGGCCTGTTCCATCGTGGTGCCGGTCGGCAGTCCGTGGCGTTCCAGCCAGCCGGGCAGGGCTTCCTCGTCCAGCGTGATGAGCGCGGAGATGAACGGGCGGTTGTCGCCGATCACCACGCATTGGGATACCAGCGCATCGGCGCGGATCTGGTCTTCAAGCTGTGCCGGCACAACGTTCTTGCCGCTGGCCGTGACGATGATCTCCTTCTTCCGGCCGGTGATGCTCAGGAAACCGTCGGCGTCCAGTTCGCCGATGTCGCCGGTGCGGAACCAGCCGTCCTGGAACGCCTCGGCGGTGAGATCCGGACGGTTGAAGTAGCCGCGGAGCACGCAGACGCCCTTGGCGAGGATCTCGCCGTCGTCGGCAATCTTGACAGCATTGCCGGGCAACGGGGCTCCGACCGTGCCGATCTTCACCAGTTGGGGCGTGTTGACGGAGATCGGCGCCGTCGTTTCGGTGAGCCCGTAGCCTTCCAGCACCAGCAGGCCGATGCCGTGAAAGAAATGCCCCAGCCGTTCGCCCAGGGGGCCGCCGCCGGAGACTGCATGTTCAACCCGGCCGCCCATCGCTTCGCGGATCTTGTGGTAGACCAGCTTGTCGAAAAGCTTGTGCTTGAGCTTGAGGGTCAACGGCACCTTGCCGGCCGCGTCGGCGCGTGACCAGGCGACGGCGGTGTCGGCGGCGGCGTGGAAGATCTTGCCCTTGCCGCCGTCCTCCGCCTTGAGCATGGAGCTGTTGTAGACCTTCTCGAAGACGCGCGGAACGGCCAGGATGAACGTGGGCCGGTAGCTCTGCAGGTCCGGCAGCAGGTTCTTGATGTCCGGGGTGTGCGCCACCGTGGCGCCCGCGGCAACGCAGAGCACGGAGATAAACCGTGCGAAAACGTGGGCCAGCGGCAGGAACATGATGGTCTGGGCGCCCTCGTGGGCGACGTCCGGCAGTGCGGCGGCGGCGTTCTTGGACAGCTCCACGAAATTCCCGTGGGTCAGTTCGCAGCCCTTGGGCCGGCCGGTGGTGCCGGAGGTGTAGATGATCGTGGCCAGGTCGTCGAGGCAGGCGGCGCTGCGGCGTTCCGCCACGTCGGCGTCCGGGACATCGTTGCCGGCCGTGCGCAGGGCATCCAGCGACTCTTCGTCCAACTGCCACACGTGCTTCAGGTTTTCCAGGCCTTCGTCGAGGGCGGCCCGGCGGACCTTGGCTTCATGGGCAGCGCTTTCGGCGAATACTGCCACCGCGCCCGAATCGCCCAGGATCCACGCGATCTGGCTGGGGGAGGAGGTCTCGTAGATCGGCACCGACACCGCGCCCGCAAACCAGACCGCGAAATCCACCAGTGACCATTCGTAGCGGGTACGGGCCATGATGCCCACGCGTTGGCCCGGCTGGACGCCGGAGGAGATGAGCCCCTTGGCCAAACGTGTCACGTCGGCGAGGAATTCGGTGGCACGGATGTCCTGCCATGCCCCGGACGAATCCTTGCGGGAAAACAGGGCAGGGTTCGATGCCTTCTGCGCCTGCTCAACCACCAGGTCGGCGATGTTGGCATCCCGCGGAACGTCAACCAGGACGGGCACGCTGTATTCGCGCACGTTAGCTCCTCACTACTTCAGCTGTGGCCAGCTCTGCTCAGCCTCCCTGACGGAGGTTGCCTTTAGCCTATAACCTAAATCACAGTGCCTACCGGCAGGTAACCTACAAAACGGTAACGGTCCCTCCCGCCCCGGCTGCCCGGCAGGTGGGCTCGGCTTGCCTACGATGGGGAGGTGGAGAACAGCGGACTGTCGGTGGGGATCGATATCGGCGGCACCAAGGTGGCGGCCGGTGCCATCGATGGTGCCGGGAACGTGGTCGCGGAGCTGGTCCGTCCGACCCCGGGCCACGATCCCCGGGACGTGGAAGAGCTCATCGCCGCGCTGGTGCGCGAGGTGGCGTCCGAGCACCAGGTGGTGGCGGTGGGCGTTGGCGCGGCCGGCTGGATGGATCTTTCCGGCGGCACCGTGTTGTTCAGCCCGCACCTGGCCTGGCGGAACGAGCCGCTGCGGGACAACCTGCAGCGGCTGCTCCGCCGGCCCGTCACGGTAGTCAACGACGCCGATGCCGCCGCCTGGGCCGAGTTCCGTTTTGGGGCGGGGGCAGGAGAGCCGCGGCTGGTGTGCATCACCCTGGGCACGGGCATCGGCGGGGCCATGGTGATGGACGGCCGGCTGGAGCGGGGCCGCTGGGGTGTTGCGGGGGAGTTCGGGCACCAGGTCATCATGCCCGGCGGACACCGCTGCGCGTGCGGAAACCGCGGTTGCTGGGAGCAGTACGCCTCGGGCGATGCGCTGGGCCGCGAGGCCCGGGAACTGGCGGCGGCGAATTCCCCGGTGGCCCAGCGATGGCTGCAGGCCGCGGGCGGCATCGTGAAGGACATCACCGGCGCAGTGGTGACCGAGCAAGCCAAGCGGGCCGACCCGGCCAGTGTCCGGCTGCTGGAGGAGACCGGCGAATGGCTGGGGCTGGGACTGGCTAATCTGGCCGCGGCGCTGGATCCGGGTCTGTTCGTGATCGGCGGGGGACTCTGTGAAGCCGGCGATCTGTTGCTGAAGCCGGCACGCCATGCGCTGGAGCGGAACCTGACCGGCCGGGGTTTCCGCCCACTGGCGGACGTCCGGCTGGCGGCCTTGGGACCGAGGGCCGGGATGATCGGTGCCGCAGACCTCGCCCGGGCCGCTGCCGGCTGATCCCCGCGCCGGCCGCCTCAGACGCGTGCGCCGTCGTCGTACCCGTCGCGTTCCTTGGGCAGCCGGAAGAGCAGGTAGACGGCGGAAGCCACGAACAGGACCACCATGCCCAGCACCGCAGCCAAGGGTGCGCCGCGCCACAGCATGGCGGTCAGCAGGAGACCCAGCGGCGAGCCCACCGCGCCGATCCACGCCAGCACAAGCAGCGGCTCGCCGGCGCCCAATGGTTCGGGCTCCGGCGGTACGTAGCCCTCGTCCTCGTCCGGTTCCTCGACGACGTAGTCCCGCGGGCCGGCTGACCCGCCCGGCGTCCCGACCTCCGGCAGGCGGTGCTCGAAGATATCGCGCAGGCGTCGGGGATCCGTGCCGCCGTCGGCTGCCGGCTGCTCCGGAAGGGGGCCATCCGGGTTGCCGGAGTCGGTTTCTTCCAGCCGGGCCACCAGATCCTGCCAGACGGCGTCGTCCCGGTCCTGTTCATGCCCCGGCACGGCTGGCTCCTGAGTCCGTTGATGACGTGGCCGCGATGGCCTTGATGAATTCCGCCGATCTGCGGTAGATCAGCTCGGCGTCGTGGTCCATAGTGGCCACATGGTAGCTGTCCGCGAGCGGCACCACCTCCAGCCGCTCGGTGCCGATGCGGCGGCGGAGCACGCGCATCGAGGACTCGGGCACCGTGTGGTCCACGGCGGAGCGGAAGACCAGGGTCGGGGCGGTGACCCGGGGCAGGTCGGCCACCACCGTCTTGAAGAGCTGGCCCAGTTGGTGGGCGGCCGCCACCGGGGTGCGGTCGTAGGCACCCTCATCGATGCCCGGCATGTTGATGTCGTTGCCAATGGCCGGCACGGATTTCAGCACGTACTTCATTAGTCCGGAGAACGGTGCCCGAGGATCGGCGATGGTTAGCCCCGGGTTTACCAGCAGCACGCCGGAGACCGGTCGATGCGCGGCCAGCCGCAGCGCGAGGGCGCCGCCCATGGACAGGCCGGCGACGAAGACCTGGCTGCGCTCGCGGGCGAGTTCGGCGAAGGCCTGCTCGGCCGCCCCGTACCAGCTTTGCCAGCGGGACGTTCCCAGCTCCTGCCACGTGGTGCCGTGGCCGGGCAGCAACGGCAGCCGTACGGCAAAGCCGGCATCGGCCAAACTCTCCGCCCACCCCCGCATGCTGCGCGGGGAACCGGTAAAGCCATGCAGCAGCACCACGCCCAGACGGGAATGGGGGCCGTGCCCGGAGCTGGAGAAGGCCCCGTCGAGAGCAGAAGTCATGGCACTATCGTGTCATTATGGGAGCCGTTCGGCCATTGATTGCCGTCCCCTTCCTTTGCGTCCTTGCCCGCGGCGCGGCCACGCAGACGCCAAGCTGGAGTAGAGTCTCAAACGGAATTGTTATGCGGCCTGCGGCGGCGGAATGGAAAGGCACACGTGTTCTACTGGTTTATGAAGACCATTGTCGTGGGGCCGGTGGTTCGCCTGCTCTTCCGGCCGTGGGCCAAGGGCCTGGACAACATTCCGGATAACGGGCCCGCCGTGCTGGCCAGTAACCACCTTTCTTTCTCGGATTCGATTTTCCTGCCGCTGGCGGTGTCACGGCCCGTGGTGTTCCTGGCCAAGAGCGAATACTTCACCGGCAAGGGAATCAAGGGCAAGCTCACGGCGGCGTTCTTCACGATGACGAACCAGCTGCCGATGGACCGCTCAGGCGGTGCGGCGTCGGCCACCTCGCTGTTGGCCGGACGGGACGCGCTCCAGGAGGGCGGGCTGCTGGGCATCTATCCGGAAGGCACCCGGTCGCCGGACGGCAAGCTGTACCGCGGCAAGACCGGCGTGGCGAAGCTGGTGCTGAGCACCGGGGTACCGGTCATCCCGGTGGCGATGATCGGCACCGACAAGGTCCAGCCGATCGGCCGGCGCATCCCCAACATCCGCCGGGTCGGCATCATCATGGGCAAGCCGCTGGATTTCTCCCGCTACAAGGGCCTGGAAGACGACCGGTTCATCCAGCGCTCGGTCACCGACGAGATCATGTACGAGATCATGCGGCTCTCCGGGCAGGAATACGTCGATTCGTACGCCAGCACCGTCAAGGCGCGGCAATCGGCACGCAAGCCGGCCCGCGGGGAGAGCCAGCGCCAGGCCGCCGTCGGACTGCCCGCGGAGCAACCGGAACCGCCAAAGACCAAAGCACCCGGTGCCATCACGGTGATCGGCGCAACAACGCCTGCCGCAGAGGTGCCTGCGCCTCCCACGCCGGGGCACGAGCAGCCCGGAACCGCGGGTCCGGCCTCCGCTGACACCGTAGCCGCCGCATCCCCGGCCGCACCAACAGGCGCGGCCGCTGCAGGCGCCGCACCCGACGGGGTGGCCGGGAATGAAGGAGCGGGCGGGTCCGCCGCCCAGCCGGCGGATCCGGCTGCGCTTCCGGAGAGCCGCGGAACCGCCCCGAGTCCGGGCCAGGACAGCCCGCACTAACCCAGCAGCAATGTGACGGCAAGTCGTCGGAGCATGACCTCTCCACATGAAGCCGGGCAGAGCGGCGGTCTACGATTGAGTCGTGACCGATACAACCTTTACTGCTTCCGTTCCCGACCAGCTGCCCACGGCGGCGAACTACCCCGGTTTGGATGACTGGCGCGAGCTGCCGGTGGTGCAGCAGCCCAGCTGGCACGACGCCTCGGTCCACGCCTCGGCCGTTGCCGAGCTGAACACCCTGCCGCCGCTGGTCTTCGCCGGCGAAGTGGACGTCCTGCGGGAACGTCTGGCCCAAGCCGCCGACGGCAAGGCCTTCCTGCTCCAGGGCGGGGATTGCGCCGAGACCTTCGGTGCAGCCACAGCCGACAAGATCAGCGCCCGGGTCAAGACCATTCTGCAGATGGCCGTGGTACTCACCTACGGCGCCTCGCTGCCCGTGATCAAGATGGGCAGGATGGCCGGCCAGTTCGCCAAGCCCCGTTCGTCCAACGACGAGACACGCGAAGGCGTGACGTTGCCGGCCTACCGCGGCGACATGGTCAACGGGTTCGACTTCACCCCCGAGTCCCGCGCCCACGATGCCAGCCGGATGGTGCAGGCCTACCACACCTCGGCCTCCACACTGAACCTGATCCGGGCTTTCACCCAAGGTGGATTCGCCGACCTGCGGCTGGTGCACCACTGGAACAAGGGCTTCACGGCCAATCCGGCACATTCCCGCTACGAGTCGCTCGCGCGCGAAATCGACCGCGCGGTGAAATTCATGGACGCCTGCGGAGCCGACTTCGACGCGCTCAAGCGGGTGGAGTTCTTCGCCAGCCATGAGGCACTGGTGCTGGACTATGAGCGGGCCCTGACGCGCATCGATTCGCGCACCGGCCTGCCCTACAACACCTCCGGTCACTTCCTCTGGATCGGCGAACGCACCCGGCAGCTGGACGGTGCCCACGTGGAATTCCTGTCCAAGGTCCGCAACCCGATCGGGGTCAAGCTGGGACCGACCAGCTCGGCCGACGACGCCCTGCGGCTGATCGACAAACTGGATCCGGAACGCGAACCCGGACGGCTGACGTTCATCACCCGCATGGGTGCCGGCAACATCCGCCAGAAGCTGCCGGAACTGGTCAAGCGGGTAACCGAAAGCGGCGCCAAGGTGCTGTGGGTGACCGATCCCATGCACGGAAACACCGTCACCTCGCCGAACGGCTACAAGACCCGCAACTTCGACGACGTGATCGACGAGGTGCGCGGCTTCTTCGATGTCCACCACGAACTCGGGACGTTCCCCGGCGGCCTGCACGTGGAAATGACCGGCGACGACGTGGCCGAGTGCCTCGGCGGTGCCGATCCGATCGACCAGACGGCCTTTTTGGACCGCTACGAGTCCGTCTGCGATCCGCGGCTGAACCACATGCAGTCGCTGGAGATGGCGTTCCTGGTGGCCGGGGCGCTCTCCCGCCAGCAGTAGCCGGTCCAGCTCTACCAGCACACACAGCAGAAGGCCCGGAACCATGGAACAGGTTCCGGGCCTTCTGCCGCTCAAGGGTGCGTGGCCCTGCTGACCCAGCTAGGCCGGCCGCCGGACAGCCAGGCTGCCGGAGCTACACCACGGTCAGCGTGATGACGGAGCCTTCGGGCACCGACTCATTAACCGGATCCTGGGCCCGGACCGTGCCGAAGAAACCGCCGAGGATCTCGTTGACTTCCACCTCGAAGCCAAGTTCCTTCAGCTGGCGCTCTGCGTCGTCTACCTGCAGGCCAACCATGTCCGGGACGTCGACCATCCGCGGTCCCTTGGAGAGCGTCAAGGTGACTGTGTCGCCGCGGATCACTTGGCCCTCGGCAGGAGCCTGCGCGGCGACCGATCCCTCCGGGACGTTGCGGTCAAAGACGGCCTCGGGTGCTGTTTCCACCTTCAGCCCGGCACCTTCCAAGGCGGCGGCGGCGTCACCCTGGGGCTGGCCCACCACCTGGGGGACGTCAAAGGGCTTTGGCCCCTTCGAAACGGTCAGCTCGACGGCGGAGCCCCGCCTGAGCTGTTCGCCTTCGGCAGGCTTGTGGCTGAGGACCGTGCCTGCGGCGACGTCCTCGTCGTAGGCCTTCTTGACCTTGCCGGCGGCGAGGTTGGCCTCTTCCAGCGTGGCGGTGGCCTTGTCCAAGGTCATGCCCGCCAGCGGCGGGACAGCGAACAGTTCCGGCCCCTTCGACACCACTAGGGCCAGAGGCTCGAACCGGCGTACTTCGATGGGCGCGTCCGGCTCCGTGCCCACGGCGATTCCCTTGGCCACTTTTTCGTCGAAAACTTCCTGCAGCCTGTACTCCAGCCCCTGCTCCTGGAGCAAGCTCTGGGCTTCCGCCACGGGTTTTCCGGCGACGTCCGGTACGGAAACGAGCGCGCCGGGGCCCATGCCGAAGAACCATCCCGCTGCCGCAACCAGCGCGGCCACGATCGCCAGCACAACAATCCAGATCACGCCGCGGCGCCGTGGATTGCCACGACGCAGGTTTTGCTCCGGACGCCGGGCGCTGCGGGCGAGTTCCCGCTGGCGTTTCTTCGACTCCCGCGCGGATAGCGGCCGTTGCTCGCTCGCCGGTGCCGCAGCGGCCTGGCCAGCGCTGAAAATCTGGGTGTGCTGAGTAGGACGGGAGATCACAGTGGTGCGGTGTGGATCGGAGGCGATGATTTCGGTGGCCGATGTCCCCGCTTCTCGGGCCGGTCCGCTCTGGAGGTCCAGCTGTGCATCGCTGAGCGACTTGTGCACGTGCCGCAGTTCGCCCAGCAGGGCCGTGGCATCCACCGGCCTCTGGTCCGGGTCCGAACCCGTGCACCAGAGCACCAGCTCGTCCAGATCCGAAGCGAGCCCGGGAACCAGGGTGGACGGCGCCGGAACGGTGGAGTTGACGTGCTGGAAGGCCACCTGGATGGGCACGTCTCCGGTGAAGGGCTGGCGTCCGGTCAGCATCTCGAACAGCATGATTCCCACGGAGTAAACATCGCTGCGTTCATCCGCCGCCGTTCCGGTGACCAACTCAGGCGGCAGATATGCCACCGTCCCGATCAGGGTGCCGGTGCTGGTACTGGTGGTCACCGCACGCGCCAAGCCGAAGTCCCCGAGCTTGATCCGTCCGTCGTCGGACATCAGGACGTTCTCCGGCTTGATGTCGCGGTGGACCAGGCCGGCGGCGTGCGCGGCCGAGAGCCCCTCGATGACCGGATCCAGCACGGCCAACGCGTGCCGGGGCGTCAATGGCGCAGATTCGTTCAACAGGTCGCGGAGCGTGTGCCCGCGGACATATTCCATCGCCAGGTAGGCGACGTTGCCGTCGATGCCCTGATCGTAGACGCCCACCACATGGGGGTGCGAGAGGCGGGCCGCCGATTTGGCTTCTCGCTCAAACCGCTCGAGGAAGCTTTGGTCTTCCGCGAGATAGGGATAGAGCACCTTGAGCGCCACATTGCGGTCCAGCCGGGTGTCGGACGCCAGATAGACGGTGGACATCCCGCCGCGCGCGAGGCGCGAAAGAACACGGTAGCGTCCGTCGATCAGGGCGCCGACCAGTGAATCAGTTGCCGGTTGCTGCACTCTACGATCCTAGTCCGATGAGCGAAAGGACCCGAATCAACACTGTGGTTCGGGTCCTTCGCGGCGAGGGCCGTGGCCGGCTAGAACTTCTTCATGTGCGACTTCACCGAAGCCACATAGGCCTTGGTGTCCTTATACATGCCGTAGGTCATCACACCGTACTGGCCCTGATAGTAGGACGCGATGGCGATGTCCAGGGACGGGCTGGTGCTGACCAGGGACCGAATGATCGCCACACCGGCGGTGGCGTTGTCATAGGGATCCAGCAGGTTGAGCTTGCGGCCCACCAAATCCGAGGCCCACTCGCCCGAGGACGGGATGACCTGCATGGCGCCGATGGCGTTGGCCGGAGACACGGCGGTCTGCTGGAAGCCGGACTCCTGGTAGGCGTGTGCCAGCGCGAGCTTGGGATCGACGCCCATTTTGCGGGCGGTTTCGGCGATGATGTCCTTCATCTGCGCCTGGCTGGGCTGCGGCGTGGAGAGCAGCAGACGCTTGTTCTCGTTCGCCTTGGACACTACCGCTTCGGGGTAGGTGTAGTGCAGGAAGGTGCTCGGCACCAGCGGCGCGGCAGACGCGGTGCCCACGTTCGACGTCGTGGTCTGCGAAGCCGTCGAATTGCCGGGGACGCCAATCTTCTGGCCCGGGTAGATGATCGACGTCGACTTCAGGCCGCTGGCCTGCAGCAGGCTGGAAAGCGTCACGTTGAGCTTGCCGGCGATCCCGGAGAGCGTGTCCCCGGACTTGACGGTGTAGCTGCCGGAGCCGGCAGCGTTGCTCTGGGACGGTGCCTTGGCCGGCGCTTTGGACGACGTCGATGCGCTGGACACGGTCCCGCCGGTGACCTTGATCTTCTGGCCGGGATGGATCACGGATGTGACCTTGAGGTTGTTGGCGGAGAGGACGGCGCCCAGGCTCATCCCGTGGCGGGCGGCAATGCCGGAGAGCGTATCACCCGGCTTGACCGTGTAGTTGCCGCTGGCGGAGGCCTTGGAGGTCTTGGTGGAAGCTTTCGCCGGGGCCTTGGCCGAGCTGCCGGACGCGGAGGACTTGCCGCCCTTGACCTTGATCTTCTGGCCCGGGTAGATGACCGAGTTGACCTTGAGGTTGTTGGCGGAGAGGACGGCGCCCAGGCTCATGCCGTGCTTGGCGGCGATGCCGGAGAGCGTGTCGCCCGACTTGACCGTGTAGTTGCCGGAGCTGGAGGCGTTGCCGACCCTGGTGGAAGCTTTAGCCGAGGTCTGGACCGAGGCGCTGGACACGGAGGACTTACCGCCCTTGACCTTGATCTTCTGGCCGGGGTAGATGACCGAGTTGACCTTGAGGTTGTTGGCGGAAAGGACGGCGCCCAGGCTCATGCCGTGCTTGGCGGCGATGCCGGAGAGCGTGTCGCCGGACTTGACCGTGTAGTTGCCGGCACCGGACGTGGACTTGGCGGCCGTGCTGCCGGAGGACTTGGCGGCGGCCGAACCGCCGAGCTTGATCTTCTGCCCGGGGTGAATGATGGTGCTGGCGCTCAGGCCGTTAAGCGAGAGCACCTTCTTCGTGGAGATGCCGTAGCGGGCAGCAATGCCGCTGATCGTTTCGCCGGCGCGCACCGTGTGGGCGGATCCAGTGGCCTGCGTGCGCAGCGCAGCGGGCAACTGGGCGGCGACCTGAGAGGCGGGAATGAAGGCGGCGGTGGGAACCGTGACACCCGGTATCGCTGCCTTAGGCTGCAGCGCGGCGCGGGGCGGAAGATCCGCCGCCTGCGCGGGAATGGCCAATGCGGCTGAGGACAGCACGACGGCGGGAATCGCCGCGGTTGCTGCCGCGGACAGTAGCACCCGGCGGGGCTGGCTGCGGTCGTTGCGCGTGATCGGGCGCTGATCGGTCATTGATGTCCCTCATCCTTGTTCTGCGGCCTGGCGAGCGTCCCCCAACGGGCCGCACAGTGGTACTGGTGTGTCATTTGTTATCAATGTTAATAGTGTGACTCAAGTGAATCTACACTATCGACGCATAACACAACAGCCGCAGCTGGTGAATGAAGAATGACGGCGGCGTGTCGAGCTTTTGAAATGGCTCCGCGTGGGTCAGCATGGCACGCTTATACAGTGAGTGAACTTGAAGAACTGATTGCCGATTGGCTGCCGCTGCCCGACGTCGCAGAGCGACTGGACGTCTCCGTAAGGGACGTGCGCAGCCTGCTGGAGGAACGGGCCCTGCTGGCGGCAAAGGTGGGGGAGCGCCAGATCCGCTCGGTGCCGGAAGCATTCCTGGTCGAGTCAGGCGTCCTCGAGAGCCTCAAGGGAACGCTGGCGGTCCTGGCCGATGCCGGCTTCAGTGATGAGGAAGCGTTGCGCTGGCTTTTTACCGCCGACGATTCATTGCCCGGCCGGCCGATTGACGCCCTGCGTGAAGGCCGAAAGACCGAGATCCGCCGCCGTGCCCAGGCGCTGGGCTGGTAACCGGCCGCACCTCTTTGTTCTGAATACGGGCTCTGTCCGCGGTTGCCGCGGACAGAGCCCGCCTGCTTTAAGCGTTGCGGCGTACCGCCGAGTCGGCCAGCCGGCCCAGCGCGTGGCGGACATCCTCGGTCACGGGCAGGGCAGCGAGTGCTTCATCGACCGCAGCCGTCCGTTCGGAAATCATCTGCTCCGCTGCCGCCAAGGCGCCGCTGCTGGTGATCAGCCCGCGGAGTTCCTCCACTGTCTGGTCGGAAAGCTCCGGCGAACCCAGTTTGGCTTCCAGCAGGTCGCGTTCGGCCGGCGTGCAGTGAATAAGGGTGTGTGCGATCAGGACTGTGCGCTTGCCTTCCCGCAGATCGTCGCCGGCGGGCTTGCCGGTGGTGGCCGGGTCGCCGAAGACGCCCAGCACATCGTCCCGGATTTGGAAGGCTTCGCCCAGCGGCAGCGAAAACGCTTCGTAGGCGTCGAGCAGTCCAGCTGATGCGCCGGCCAAGGCGCCGCCCACGCCCAGCGGGTGGACGGTGGAGTATTTGGCCGACTTATAGCGCAGGATCTGCAGCGCGCGGTCCACGGCGGTCCCAACCGGACGGCCCGGGCCGGCAGCCTCCTCCAGTAGGTCCAGATACTGGCCGGCCATGACTTCGGCTCGCATCCGGTTGAAGATGGCGCGGGCCGGTGTCCCGGCAGCAGACTGCGCCCCGATGCCGGAAAAGACCTCCTCGCTGAGGGACAGGCAGAGATCACCGGCCAGCAGGGCGGAGGCCTGCCCGTAGCGTTCGGCGTCGAGCGCCCAGCCGTTGCGGCGGTGCTGTTGTTCAAACCGGCGGTGCACGCTCGGGTTTCCCCGCCGTGTATCCGAGCGGTCGATGATGTCATCGTGGATCAGCGCCGCTGCCTGGAAAAGTTCCAGCGCGACCCCGGCCTGCACTGCCGGTTCGGCCAGCACCGACCCCCCGGCCCCGCGCCACCCCCAGTACGCCAGCAGCGCACGCAGGCGTTTACCGCCCGCGGTGAGGTCCGCGATGGCCTCCACCAACGGCGCCGCGTCCGGGGCCGCATCGAGCAACAGTTCCTTCTGCCCGCCCAGGAATTGCTGCAGCATGCCTGCAACGGCCTGCCGGAAGTCGTCCTGCTCGGCAGGACTCGTTGGGGTCAGTGACGGCTCCATGCTGCTACCTCCGGTCGGCCCGTGCATGGCGGGATTCCTTTTCGGCCGTACGGCATGGGGCGGCGCTCCTCGCGATGGTTCCGATGTCTGCAGACCAGTCTAGACAATCGCGTGCGGCGCCCGTGCAGCCGTGGCGGCACGCCTACGATAGTTCTGTGACCTCCCCGGACCAACAGAACTGCACCATCCTCCACGTGGATATGGATGCCTTCTTTGTTGGCGTGGAACTGCTGGAGCGGCCCGAGCTGGTTGGAGTACCGGTGATTGTGGGGTCCGCCTCCGGCCGGGCGGTGGTGCTCTCCGCCTCCTATGAGGCGCGCAAATACGGGGTCCGCTCTGCCATGCCCATGGGCCGGGCGCGCATGCTGTGTCCGCAGGCACAGATCATTGAGCCCAGCCACACGAAGTACCAGCAGGCCTCGGCGCGGATCATGGCCATCTTCCGGGAGATCACTCCGCTGGTGGAGCCACTCAGCGTCGACGAGGCCTTCCTTGACGTGGCCGGCGCAAGACGGCGGCTGGGGGAGCCGCTGGAGATTGGCGCGTTGATCCGCCGCAGGATCTGCGACGAGCTGGGGCTGACCGCGACGGTGGGCATCGCTGCCTCCAAGTTCGTGGCGAAGATCGCTTCCACCCACGCGAAGCCGGATGGGCTGCTGCTGGTACCCGAGGCCGAAACGCTGGCCTTCCTGCATCCGTTGCCGGTCGGCGCCTTGTGGGGCGTCGGCGCCAAGACGGCCGAGGTCCTTGCCCGCCTCGGCATCCGCACCGTGGCCGATGTGGCACAGACCCCGCAGGCCGCGTTGCACCGCGTGCTGGGCGCCTCCGGCGACCACGTCCACCGGCTCGCGTGGGGCATCGATGATCGGGTGGTGACCCCCGAACGGATGGAGAAGAGCATCGGCGCCGAGGAGACCTTCGAGAAGGACGTCGACGACGACCAGATGCTGCACCGCGAACTGTTGCGGCTGGCCTACCGCACGGCGGCGAGGCTGCGGGCCGGCAGCCTGCGCGCCGGAACCATCGCGCTGAAGCTGCGCTATTCCGACTTCACCACCTTGAGCCGGTCGCGGAAGCTGCAGGCGCCGTCAAACAGCGCGAAGCAGCTCCAGGCAGCAGCCGCGGCCCTCTTGGCGGATCTTGGCGAGCGTCCGCAACCGGTTCGGCTGATCGGGCTCCGGGCGGAGCAGCTGGAGGACGCCGGCCGCGGCGGCCAGCAGCTTAGTTTCGACGGACATGAAGATACGTGGCACAACGCTGAACAGGCCCTGGACGAAGTCAATCGAAAGTTTGGAGCAGCCGGGATCCTGCCGGCTTCGCTGCTCCAGCCGGGCGCCCGCCGGCCGCTGCCGCCCGGTCCGGGAGCGGGCCGACAGGAGCTGCCGGAGGCCGGCGAATGAAAACCTTATGGGCGGAGTCACAGTTGGATCGCCGCCGCTTTCGATTGGCGGGTTTGCGCTCTATTCTTAGTAGAAGGGGTCAATACGGTTCCGGTAGGTGTGTCAGGAACTCTTGTCCCGCGGGGTTCGTTGAACGACTGAGTCAGCCCTCGGGGGACTGGATAAAAGGAGGCTCAGATGCCACTCTCAGAGCATGAGCAGCGGCTGCTGGAACAACTCGAGCAACAGTTGCATGCTGAAGACCCGAAGTTTGCCAGCCACATGGAATCGGCCAGCGGCCGATCGTTGTCGACGCGCCACATCGTTGTGGGTTCACTCGTCGCGATTGCCGGAATTCTGG
Organism: Arthrobacter sp. NPDC089319; assembly: GCF_040684925.1. Classification (NCBI taxonomy): domain Bacteria; kingdom Bacillati; phylum Actinomycetota; class Actinomycetes; order Micrococcales; family Micrococcaceae; genus Arthrobacter; species Arthrobacter sp. NPDC089319. The sequence goes on from NZ_JBFBGZ010000007.1 coordinate 22,664, forward strand.
TCTTGCTCACCGGTATTCTCAGCCAGATCATCGCCGTCGGGGTCTTGGGGTTCGTCATTATGGGGGCCGGTGTTTATTGGGCCACCACCCGGAGAGTCGGAACCGGGTCGCCGCGGTCGACCGGAAATAAGCCGGCGTCCTCGTCCAAGGGCGGCTTCATGGCCAATTTGGAAGAACGATGGGACGAACGCCATCACGGCGAAGACCGCTGACCGGCTGACCCCTTCGGGGCAGCCGTTCGGTTGCTCCACTTTGCTCCACCAGGGTTTCTGAGCCGACCTGCACGAAGGCAAGACCCGTCACCTGACGGGTCTTTTCGTGTTTAACGGGCCTATCTGACCCCTCTCCACTCCTTTTCGCTCCACCGCGGCCCCACGCGGCCTGACCTTCGTGCGGCAATCGAACACGCCCGTGCCCCGGGACTCAATTCCCTCCACATCCCCTCCACGGTGCTCCACCCGGGAACTTCCTTGCCGTGGCGCGGAGGGCGCCGAACATTTCCAGCTACAAAACGGGGTCCAAACAGTTGACTGTGGCGTGATGTGGAGTAAAGTGGAGGACATAAGAGGGTAGTGGTGACGCAGGGGGTCGACGGTCTCCTCCAATCGGCAAGGCGGTGGCGATGTTCCTCGGGACACATTCGCCGCGGCTGGATGAGAAGGGGCGCCTGATACTTCCCGCAAAGTTCCGCGATGAGCTTGCCGACGGCCTCGTCCTGACGAGGGGCCAGGAGCGTTGCATCTACGTTTTCAGCCAGAAGGAATTCGAACGGGTACACGAGGAGATGCGGAAAGCTCCGATATCTTCCCGCCAGGCCCGTGACTACATTCGAGTCTTTCTGTCCGGAGCCTCTGACGAAGTGCCTGACAAGCAGGGCCGGGTCACCATCCCGGCGGCCCTGCGAAGCTATGCAGGACTGGGCAGGGAACTGGCAGTGATCGGTGCGGGTACCCGCGCGGAGATCTGGGACGCCCAGGCCTGGGACAACTACCTCCTGGAGCAGGAAACCGCCTTCTCCGAAACAGACGAAGACGTATTGCCCGGAGTCTTCTGACCCGGTACCACAACACGACACGCGGCACGGACGTTCTTGGATGAGATCTCCAGCCGCCCGGCAGGTTCAACCTGGCTCACTTCCCCGGAGCCAGGCGGAGCAGGCCAGGCGCGGATGGGGATCTGGTCCAAGGACCTTCGGCCTTAAAGACACCAGGGCCGACCGGCCCGCCGAACGCGACCGATAGCAGCAGGAAGAGGCATCCAGGATGAACAGCGAGCGGCCAGCAGGGGAGCGCCACGTCCCGGTGCTCCGCGACCGCTGCATCAACCTGCTCGCTCCCGCCATCGAGCGCGCTATCGAAGAACGAGGCCGGGCCGTCGTGGTCGACGCCACCCTGGGCATGGGCGGACATTCGGAGGCCATGCTGCAGCGCTTTCCACAGCTGCACTTGGTCGGCATTGACCGGGACGAGCAAGCGTTGGCTCTCGCTGGGGAACGGCTTCGGCCTTTCGCGGAGCGCACCGACCTGGTCCACGCCGTTTACGACGAGATCGCCGACGCGGTCGAAGACCTGGGCTTCGGGCAAATCGACGGCGCCCTGTTCGATTTGGGCGTGTCCTCGCTCCAGCTGGACGAGCGCGACCGCGGCTTTGCCTACTCCTACGATGCTCCGCTGGACATGCGGATGGATACCAGCCGGGGCATGACGGCCGCGGACGTCGTCAACACGTACACCGAGGCGGACCTGGTGCGCATCATCCGGCGCTGGGGCGAGGAGAAGTTCGCCGGCCGCATCGCCTCCAGCATTGTTGCTGCCCGGGATGCCGCCCCGCTGACCACCACGGGCGAGCTGGTGGAAGCCATCCGCAAGGTGGTGCCGGCCGCCGCGGCCCGCACCGGCGGCCACCCGGCCAAGCGGACTTTCCAGGCGCTGCGCATCGAAGTCAACGAGGAGCTGGACGTGCTCGAGCGGGCGTTGCCCGCCGCGATCGACGTGCTGGCCCTCGGCGGGCGGATCGTCGTGATGTCATACCACTCGCTCGAGGACAAGATCACCAAATCGGTGTTCAGCCAGCTCGCGAAGTCCTCCGCGCCGCGTGGATTCCCCGTCGAGCTGGAAGAACACAAGCCGCAGTTGAAGACCTTGACCAAGGGCACGGAAGTACCCACGGCAGCAGAAATCGAAGAGAACCCGCGTGCGGCATCCGCCAAACTGCGGGCGGTAGAACGGATCCGGAACAGGAGTGCACAATGAGTGCCAGTGCCCACGCAGCCCGTCCCGAGCAGCAGCAGTATGTGCACGGCAGTGCGGCCCCGGCCGGCCGTCCCGGCGCTTCACCCCGGCAAGCGCCCCGCCGTACCCCTCTGTCCCTGGTTCCCAACAGCCCGGCCCGCAAGCGGGTGCCGTTCGCCCTCTTCTGCTTCACCGTTTTGGTGCTGGCCCTTGGCAGCGTGCTGGTGCTGAACATCTCGGTGTCCAGCGGTCAGTACAAACTGGTGGAGCTGCGCAACGAGCAGGTGTCGCTGGCCCAAGCGAACGAAAAACTGACACAGCAGCTGGAAAACAACCAGGCTCCGCAGAATCTGGCCGCCAAGGCGGCAGACTTGGGAATGGTAACGTCGCCGTCGGTCGGCTCCATCGATCTGGGAAGCCAGAAAGTTACCGGGAAGCCGAAGGCTGCCGAACCGGGCGCCGCGCCGGAGCTGTTGGTGGCGCAGCCGGAAAACCCCGGCCACCAGCCGGCGGCAAAGGCCAAGACGGAGAAGAAGAACAGCGAGGCCGCAGCAGCAAAGCCGGCAGCCCAGTCCGCGGCCGCGGCAGAAGCTGCGGCCGCAGAGAAGGCAGCGAAGAAGAACGACGAGAAGCAGCTCAACGGCGGCAGCATCCCGGCGCCGAAGCAACAGAGCGGGCAGTAACTGTCCGGCAACGCAAACGAGGTACCTGTGGCAGCACCAACGGCCAAGCGCCAGCCCCCCGACCGGACGGCGAGGGCCACCCGGCGGCTCCGGGCCGGACTCGCCATTGTGCTGATCCTGCTGGTGATCCTCGGGGCCCGTCTGTTCCAGCTGCAGGGATTGGACACCGCCGGCATGGCGCAGGCTGCCGTGGACAAGCGCCTACGCACCGTCGACCTGCCGGCGCTGCGCGGTGAAATTCTCGATGCCAACAACAAGGTGCTGGCCCGCAGCGTCCAGCGGTTCGACATCGTGGTGGACCAGCGGCTGGTGGAGGACTACACCCGGTTCGACCCGATCCGCCAGGAATCCGAAGACATCAAGATCGCCGACGCCATCGCGGAGCTGGCCGGAATCCTGGGCCAGGACGCGAAGACGGTCACCAAAGCCGTCACCGGCGACAAGCCCTTCAACTACGTGGCCAAGTCCGTCACCCCGGAAGTCCAGCAGAAGATCGATGACCTGGCCTTCCCCGGGCTGTCCGCGCAAGCGACCACCACGCGCAACTACCCGGCCGGTGCCGTAGCCGGTGCCGTGGTCGGCTTCATGCGCTCTGACGGCGTGCCGCTCGAAGGCATCGAGGCGTCCCAGAACGACGTCCTCTCCGGGACGCCCGGCACCAAGACCTACGAAATCGGCGCCGATGGCATCCGCATTCCGGTGGGCACCAATGAAGAGGTCCCGGCGGTCAACGGCCAGAGCGTCCGCCTGACCCTGAACACCGATATCCAGTGGTACGCGCAGGAAGTCATCGCGGAAACCGTCAAAGACTACGGCGCCGAATACGGCACCGTCGTCGTTCTTAATGCCAAGACCGGCGATCTGATTGCGCTGGCGGATTCCACCACGGTGGATCCCAACGACCCAGGTGCCACTCCCGACGGCGACCGTCAGTCGATGGCGGTGACACGCGCCTTCGAGCCCGGCTCGACCACCAAGATGATCACCATGGCGGCCGCGATCGAAGAAGGGATCACCACCCCGGCGTCGCGCTACACCATCCCGCCCAAATACACGGTCAACGGCCAGACCTTTCAGGACGCCACACCGCACGGCACGCTGACGCGCACCACGGCGGGCATCTTTGCCCAGTCGCTGAATACCGGGACCACCATGATCAGCCAGCAGCTGACCCGGCAGCAGCGGTATGACTACCTGCGGAAGTTTGGCATCGGCCAGGGGTTCGACATCGGCATCGGCGGCGCCACTCCCGGTTTGCTGGCCGCTCCCGAGACCTGGGACGGGCGGCAGGAGTTCACCGTCATGTTCGGCCAGGGCCTCGCGCAGACCGCGCTGCACACGGCCGTGGCGTTCGGCACCATCGCCAACAACGGCGTGCTGATGCAGCCGCGGCTCATCGATGCCTACATCGACCCGGACGGCACCGAGCATGAGGTGCCTGCCAAGAAGGGCAGCCGGGCTGTCTCCAAGAAGACCGCCAACAAGGTGCAGGACATGTTGGAGACCAACCCGAAGTACCACAGCGGCAAGGCCGGTAACATTGAGGACTACCGGATCGGGGTCAAGACCGGAACCGCCGAAGCGCCCTCCGCCAGCGGGGGGTTCAGCGGCTACACCATCTCGATGGCCGGCATCGCCCCGATGGAGGATCCGGAGTTCGTCGTCGTTGCGACCATCCAGCGGCCGCAGGGCGGCGTGCTGACGCTGACCGCCGGACCGACGTTCAAGAAGGTCATGACGCAGGTCCTCAATGCCTACAACGTGCCGCCGTCCACCAGCAAACGGGTCGACCTGCCGCTGGAATGAGCCAACCTGGAGAATATGTGAGTTCCACCGCCGACCAGTCCCACCGGTCCGCCTCGCCCCTGCGGCCCCCAACGGTCAGGCCGGTCCGTCTGGCGGAGCTGCGCGTCGCCCTGCAGCACCGCGGCCTTCCGGTCCCGGAAAGCGGACCGGCCACGGACGAGCTGGCCTTCACCGGCATCACCATCGATTCACGCTCGGTGGAGCCGGGGGACCTGTACATCGGCTTGCCCGGGGCCCGCCGGCACGGCGCCGGATTTGCCGCCCAGGCGGAGGCGGCCGGGGCAGCGGCCATCTTGACTGACGACGACGGCGCCCGACTGGCCGCCGAGAACGCCCCGGGGCTGCCGGTGCTGCGTTCGGCCGGCCTGCGTGCCCTCGTGGGACCATTGGCGGCCGCCATCTACCGCAGCCAGCCCGAGGGCGGCGGGGCGCCGACGCTGTTCGGCGTGACCGGGACCAACGGCAAGACCACCACCACCTACTTCATCAATTCCCTGCTGGCGGCGCTGGGACTGTGCAGCGGATTGATCGGCACCATCGAGATCAAGGCGGGCTCCGAGGCGATTCCCAGCGCCTTGACCACGCCGGAATCGCCCGAAGTGCACGGGCTGCTGGCCCTGATGCGCGAACGGGGACTGGACGCCGCCGCGATGGAAGTCTCCTCGCACGCCATTTCCTACCGGCGCGTGGATGCCGTCCGGTTCGACGTGGCAGGGTTCACCAACCTGACCCAGGACCACCTGGACCTGCACGGCAGCATGGACGAGTACTTCGACACCAAGGCCCGCCTGTTCGAACCCGAACGGGCCCGCCGGGCGGTGGTCTGCGTTGACGACGACTGGGGCCGCCGGCTCGCCAAACGGGCGCAGGCCGGGGGAGTGGAGACGGCAACGCTGGCTACGAGCGGCGGCGGCGCCGACTGGGCCGTACGCGGCGTGGTCCGCGAAGGCCTGGGGCACCGGTTCGAGCTGCACGGCCCCGCCGGCGAGGTGCTGCGGCTGCACACCGGCCTGCCGGGCACCTTCAACATTTCCAACGCCGCACTGGCCGTGGTCATGGTGCTGGCGTCCGGGACCGATCCGGCGCGGCTGCAGGAGGCGCTGGACAGCGCTGACCCGCTCACCGTTGAGGTGCCCGGGCGGATGCAACTGATCAGTGAGAACCCGGCGGCCATCGTCGACTTCGCGCACAACCCGGACGCGCTGGAAAGGACCTTGGCCTCGGTGCGGCGTCCCGAGCCCGGCGCCCGGGTGATTGTGGTATTCGGCGCCACGGGGGAGCGCGACCAGACCAAGCGCCCGCTGATGGGGGCCATCGCCGCCCGGCTGGCGGACGTCGTCGTCATCAGCGACGATGACCCGCACGGCGAAGACGCGGCCCAGATTCGCGCCGATGTGCTGGCCGGTGCCCGTGCCGCTGCCGAGAAGGAACACTTGTCCGCCGACATCATGGAGGTTTTCCCGCGCGCGGCGGCCATCGAGCATGCCGTAGCCATCGCTGCGCCGTCGGACACGGTGCTGGTTGCCGGCCGCGGTCACGAGGTCTGGCAGGAGGTCAACGGGGAGAATCTGGCCCTCGATGACCGGGTGGAACTGCGCGAGGCGCTGCAGCGGCACGGATTCGGACTGCTCTCCCCGAAGGCGGTAGAGTCCTAGATCGTCATGATTGAACTAACTGCAGCCGATATTGCGGCGATAACAGGCGGACGGGTCATTGGGGAGCCGGTCGACGGCACGGGGGAGACTGCCGACATCACCGTGAGTTCCGCCACCACAGATTCCCGCGAGATCGAACCCGGCGGCCTGTTCGTGGCCAAGCCGGGCGAGAGCGCAGACGGCCACTTCTACGTTGGCACGGCCTTCGAAACCGGCGCCGTGCTCGCGCTGACCGAACGCGAAGTTTCCGATTCCTCGGGCCGGATCCTGCCGCAGATCATTGTGGCCGACGCCGTGCTGGCCATGGGTGCCATCGCCGCGGCCATCGTGGCCCGGCTGCGCGCCGCCTCGGGGCTCGAGGTTGTGGGCATTACCGGCAGCGCCGGCAAAACCACCACCAAGGACCTGCTGGCCGGCATCTTGGGCCAGGTGGCGCCCACGGTGGCACCGATCGGCTCCTACAACGGCGAGGTCGGCGTGCCGCTGACAGTCTTCGCCGCCGGTTTCGACACCCGCTACCTTGTGGTGGAAATGGGGGCCACGGGCATCGGCCACATCGAGTACCTGGCCGACATGGTCAAGCCGGGCATCGGCGTGGTGCTGGGCGTGGGCAGCGCCCACGCCGGGGAATTCGGCGGAGTGGAAAACATTGCCATCGCCAAGGGCGAGCTGGCCGAGGCGCTGCCCGCCGACGGAACAGCCGTGCTCAACGCCGACGATCCCCGGGTCAAGGCGATGGCCGCCCGCACCGGCGCGCAGGTGCTCTACTTCAGCTCCGACGACAATTTCAGCCTGCCCGCCGACAGCACCGCACAGCTGCTGCGGGCCCGCGGAGCCGGCATCAATGAGGCCGGCCACCCCGAATTCACGCTGTGCTTCCCGGACGGCAGCGAGCACCCGGTCACGTCCGGCCTGATCGGGATCCACCACGTGGCCAACCTGCTGGCTGCCGCCGGCGCCGCCTGGGCCCTGGGCGTCTCCCCAGAAACCATCGCCGCGGGCCTGGGCGGGCGCGGCCCGGCCAGCCGCTGGCGGATGGAACGGACCGAGCGGCCGGACGGCGTGACCGTGATCAACGATGCCTACAACGCCAACCCGGAATCCATGCGGGCGGCGCTGCGCACACTGGCCGAACTTGGCCGCGGCCGCCGCACCTGGGCGGTGCTGGGCGAGATGCTGGAACTGGGCGACGACTCCGTTCATGAACACGACGCGATCGGACGGACCGTGGTCCGGCTTAACATCTCGCGCCTGATCGTGGTCGGCGCCGGCGCCAGGGCCATGCACACCGGAGCCGTGATGGAAGGCTCCTGGGGCGACGAGTCGATGTGGGTCGCCAGCCCGGAGGAGGCCCACCGCGTGCTCGAAGAGCAGCTGGAACCGGGCGATCTGGTGCTGTTCAAGTCCTCCAACGGAGCCGGCCTGCGGTTCCTGGGCGACCGGGTAGCATTAGGAAACCCGTCGTCGGACGATCCCGCGGCGGCTGCAGTGCGCGGTTCCGCAACCCAAGAGGAAGGCCTGGCGCAGTGATAGCCCTGCTGATCGGTTCTGCCTTGGCGCTGGTGCTGTCGCTGCTCGGAACGCCGTTGTTCATCAAGCTGCTGGTGAAGAAGGGCTACGGTCAGTTCATCCGCGACGACGGCCCGACGGCGCACCACACCAAGCGCGGAACGCCCACCATGGGCGGCGTGGTCATCGTGGCCACCGTGGTGGTGGCCTATTTCGCCACCCACCTGGGCATGTGGCTGATCAACGGGGGAGCGCACCAGGGACCCACAGCCTCCGGCGGCGTGCTGCTGCTGCTGATGGCCGGCATGGGCCTGGTGGGCTTCCTGGACGACTTCATCAAGATCTCCAAGCAACGCAGCCTCGGCCTCAGGGCCTGGGCGAAGATCGTGCTGCAGGGCCTTGTCGGCATCATTTTTGCCGTGCTGGCCCTGAACTTTCCGGACAGCCTGGGCCGGACACCGGCGTCGCTGAACATCTCCTTCACCCGGGACATTCCCTGGCTGGACCTTGCCTTCGGCGGCACGGTCCTTGGCACCATCCTGTTCATCATCTGGTCCAACATCATTGTCACCGCGGCCACCAACGGCGTGAACCTGACCGACGGGCTGGATGGGCTCGCCGCGGGCGCATCGGTGATGGTCTGCGGGGCCTACATGCTGATGGGCATCTGGCAGTTCAACCAGAGCTGCGGCTCCGTCAAGGTGCCCGGTGAGGCCTGCTATGAAGTGCGCGACCCGCTGGACCTGGCGTTGCTCGCCGGTGCGCTGGTCGGTGCGCTGATCGGGTTCCTGTGGTGGAACACCTCGCCCGCCAAGATCTTCATGGGCGACACCGGTTCGCTGGCCATCGGCGGCGCCATTGCCGGCTTCGCCATCCTGTCCCGCAGCGAATTGCTGCTGGTGGTCATGGCCGGCCTGTTCGTCATCATCGCGCTCTCCGTGATCATCCAGGTGGCCTTCTTCAAGCTCAGCGGCGGTAAACGGGTCTTCAAGATGGCCCCGCTGCAGCACCACTTCGAGTTGAAGGGCTGGGCCGAAGTCACCGTGGTGGTGCGTTTCTGGATCATCGCCGGGCTCTGCGTGGCGGCCGCGCTGGGCATCTTCTACGCGGATTGGGTGCTGGGCTCGTGAACCGTCTTGATTCGCTGACATCCTGGGACTCGGACTGGGCCGGACTGCGCGTAATGGTCGCCGGCATCGGACTGTCGGGATTCTCCGCTGCCGACACGCTGATCGAACTGGGCGCCGCCGTGGTGGTGGTCGACGGCCGCGACACGGAGGAAAACCGGGCCAAGGCCGACACCTTGAAGATTGTTGGCGCCCGCGAAGTGCTGCTAGGTGCCGAGCATGGCAGCGCGTTGCCCGACGTCGGCGGGGAACCTGCCGAACTGGTGGTCACGTCGCCGGGCTGGAGCCCGCAGACGCCGCTGCTGGCCGCCGCCGCGGACGCGGGAATCCCCATCTGGGGCGACGTTGAGTTGGCCTGGCGGGTGCGCGAACGCACCGGGCGGCGCACAGCCGATTGGCTGGCCATCACCGGCACCAATGGCAAGACCACCACGGTGGGAATGGCCGAATCCATGCTGCAGGCAGCCGGGCTGCGTGCCATCGCCGCCGGCAACGTGGGCACACCTATCCTGGACGCCGTGCGCGATCCGATCGGATACGACGTGATCGCCGTCGAACTCTCCAGCTTCCAGCTGCACTGGACCCACAGCATGTCCCCGCTGGCCTCCGTGGTGCTCAACGTGGCCGAAGACCACGTGGACTGGCACGGGTCCTACGCCGCATATCTGGCCGATAAGGCCAAGATCTACGAGCGGACCAGGATCGCGTGCGTCTACAACGCCGAGCAGCGCGAGACCGAGGAGATGGTCGAGGCTGCCGACGTCGTCGAGGGCTGCCGGGCCATCGGTTTCACCACCGGCATGCCGGCCGTGAGCATGGTCGGCGTCGTGGAGCGACTGCTGGTGGACCGGGCCTACATCCAGGAGCGCCGTGACTCGGCGGCCGAGTTGGCCAGTCTGGCCGACCTCGGCGACCTCGCGCCGCGGCACCAGGTTGCCAACGCGTTGGCGGCCGCCGCACTGGTCCGGGCCTACGGCGTGGAGCCGGCCGCGGTACGCGAAGGACTGCGGCGGTTCGATCCGGGATCCCACCGGATCCAGAAAGTTTTGGAGCAGGCCGGGGTGCTCTGGGTCAACGACTCCAAGGCGACCAATCCACACGCTGCCTCGGCCTCGCTGGCGTCCTTTTCCTCGGTGGTGTGGATCGCCGGCGGCTTGTCCAAGGGCGTGAACTACGACGAATTGATCGCGGACCACGCACGCCGGCTGAAGGCCGTAGTGCTGATCGGCACCGACAACTCGGCGCTGCTGGCCTCGTTGCGGCGACACGCGCCGGATGTCCCCGTCATCGGCGTCCCGCCGGAGGAAACTGAAGACAGGATGCCGACGTCGGGCGTCCGCGCCGGCGAGACCGTGATGGCGGCAGCCGTGGAAGCTGCAGCCGGCCTGGCCGCCGACGGGGACACCGTCCTGATGGCCCCGGCTGCCGCGTCGATGGACCAGTTCACGTCCTACGCGCACCGCGGCAATGCGTTCATGGAAGCCGTCCGCCGGTTCGGGGAAGGGCAGGCACCGTCGACCAAGGAGCAGTAATGGCCACCAGCGGCACCCGCAGCGGAAGCCGGACCCCCGCCGTCGTCCGCGAATCCGGCACCGCCGGGACAAAGGATGCCCCTGCGGCTAAGCTCCGGCACCTCCGGGAACGCGGCACCGTTCTGCTGGACCGGATCCAGGGCACGGGAACACAGTCCAGCGGCGCCAGCTATTACCTGATCCTCGGCTCAGCCCTCGCGTTGACCGCCATCGGCCTGCTGATGGTGCTCTCTTCGTCGGCGGTGGAATCCATCGCCGACGACAATTCGCCGTTCAGCCTGTTCATGCGGCAGTCGATCTTCGCGGGTTTAGGCGTCACGGCGATGCTGATTCTCTCCCGCTGGCAGCCGGCCACGTACCGGAGGCTGGCTTGGCCGGCCCTCGCTCTGTCGGTCATCCTGCTGCTGCTGGTTTTCACGCCGCTCGGCGAGTCAGTCGGCGGCAACCGCAACTGGATCACGTTGCCCGGCGGGACGTCCTTGCAGCCCTCGGAAGTCGCCAAGCTGGGCATGTGCCTCTGGATGGCGGCCGTCTTGGCGGCCAAGGAGCGGCTGCTGGGCGACTGGAAGCACCTGGTCATTCCGGTGGTGCTGCCCGGCGCCATCCTGATTGTGGGACCGGTGCTGGCCGGCAATGACCTGGGCACGGCGATGATCCTGATGCTGATCATTGCCGGCGGACTGTTCTTCGCCGGCGCGCCATTGAAACTCTTTGGCATCGCCGGCCTGTGCGCTACTGCACTGGTGCTGCTGCTGGTAGTGGTCAGCCCCAACCGGATGGGCCGCATCCTGATGTGGACCGACCAGGGCTGCGAAACCACCACCGGGCTCAACATGCAGTCCTGCAACGGGCTCTTCGCGCTGGCCTCCGGAGGCTGGTGGGGCGTGGGCCTGGGCCAAAGCCGGCAGAAGTACAACTGGATTCCGGAAGCCCACAACGACTACATCTTCGCCATCATCGGCGAAGAACTGGGGCTGCTCGGCACCATGGTCATCCTCGCCCTGTTCGGCGTCCTGGCCATCGCGCTGGTGCGCACGGTGATGCGCCAGGAGTCCCTTTTCGTGCGGATTTTCGCCGGATCCATCATGGTCTGGATCATCGGCCAGGCCTTCGTGAATATTGCGGTGGTTACCGGCCTGCTGCCGGTGATCGGCGTGCCGCTGCCGTTCATCTCCTACGGTGGCTCCGCGCTGACCGTGACGCTGGCAGCCGTCGGTGTACTCTTGTCCTTTGCCCGGACCGGTGCAGCCGGCCGGAAGAAGCCGGGGGGACTGATCGGCAGGCTGCGGCAGCACACGTCCGCCGGCACCCGCTGAACCCATCCACCAGAAGCCGAGCAGAAGGTAATCCAGCCATACCATGAACATTTCCGAGCCCTCTGTGGTCCTGGCCGGCGGCGGCACGGCGGGGCACGTCAGCCCGCTGCTGGCCATCGCCGGGGCCGTGGTCGAGGCAGCCCCCGCGGCCCGCATCCTCGCCGTCGGCACCGCCGCCGGCATGGAGACCCGGCTGGTTCCCGCCGCCGGCTACGAATTGGCCACCATCGGGCGCGTGCCGCTGCCGCGCCGGCCCTCGCTTGACCTGCTGAAGCTGCCGTTCAAATTCGCCCGGGCCGTGCGCCAGGCCGCCGGCATTATCGATGGCGCGAAGGCCGACGTCGTGGTGGGCGTGGGCGGGTATGTCAGCACGCCCATGTACATCGCGGCCAAGCTGCGCCGGGTACCGATCGTGATCCATGAGGCCAACGCCCGGCCCGGCCTGGCCAACCGGGTGGGGGCCCGGCTGGCCGAACGGGTGGCGGTGGCGTTCAAGGACACCCAGTTGCCCAGGGCCCGCTGGGTCGGCATGCCGATGCGGCGGGAAATCGCCACCCTGGACCGCCCGGCGTCCCGCAGCGCCGCCCGCCTGAGGCTGGGGCTGGCGCCGGAGGAACCGACGCTGATCGTCACCGGCGGCTCATCCGGGGCACTCAGCATCAACCGGACCATCGCCGCGGCGCTGCCGGAACTCGCCGCAGCCGGAATCCAGGTGCTGCACATCACCGGCCGGAACAAGGCGCTGCGTGATGCCGAGGGGCAGTTGCTCACTTCTCCCGGCTACCACCAGGTGGAGTATGTGGACGGCATGCAGGACGTCTACGCCGCGGCGGACCTGCTGTTGGCCCGCGCCGGTGCGGCCACGGTGTGCGAAGTTGCCGCCGTCGGCTTGCCCTCTGTGCTGGTGCCGCTGCCGCACGGAAACGGCGAACAGGCCCTGAACGCGGCCTCCCTGGTGGAGGCAGGCGGCGCGGTGCTGGTCCGGGACGGAGACTTCAGCCCGCGTTGGGTCACGGACGAACTGGTGCCGCTGTTGAAGAACCCGGCGCGGCTGCAGCAGATGTCCGCGGCAGCGCACGGCCTGGGGATCCGTGATGCGGACGCGCGAATGGCACAATTAGTGCTCGAGGCAACGGGGGAGGAGCACCGATGAAAGCCACTGATTTCCACACCACGGCCCGGCTGCCATTCGGCGAGCTCGGCGCGGTTCACTTCATCGGACTCGGCGGCGCCGGCATGTCGGCCATCGCCCGGATCCTGCTGGCCCGCGGCGTGCCGGTATCCGGTTCGGACGCGCGCGACTCGGCCGTCCTGCGCCAACTGGAGGCGCTCGGCGCCACCGTCTTCGTCGGTCACGAGGCGGCCCATATCGGCGGCGCGGACACGGTGGTGGTCTCCACCGCCATCCGGCCGGAGAACCCCGAGCTGCAGGCTGCCGTTGCCGCGGGACTGAACATTGTGCACCGTTCGGTGGCGCTGTCCGCCGCCATGGAGGGGAAGCGGTTGATCGCCGTCGGCGGCACGCACGGCAAAACCACCACCACGGCCATGGCCACGGTGATGCTGCAGGCCGCCGGGCGGGAGCCGTCGTTCGCGATCGGCGGCGATGTGGCGGCGCTGGGCGTCAACGCCGCGCACGGGGAAGGCGACCTGTTTGTCGCCGAAGCGGACGAATCCGACGCCTCGTTCCTGAACTACCGGCCGCAGGTCATCGTGGTGACCAACGTGGAGGCCGACCACCTGGACCACTACGGGTCCGCCGAAGCCGTCTACGCCTCCTTCGACCAGTTCGCGGCGCTGCTCCCCAGCGACGGCACGCTGGTGCTCTGCCTCGACGACGACGGCGCGCGCGCCTTGGCAGATCGGGTGGCAGCATCCGGCGCACCGTGCCGGGTGCTCGGCTACGGCTACGCGGCGGACGCCGAGCTCCGCATTGTTGAGAGCGAATTCGCCGGCTCCGGCAGCGCCAGCCGGATCGAATACCCGGGCGGCACCTGCACGCTGCGGCTCCAAGTGCCGGGCGAGCACAACATCCGCAATGCAGCTGCGGCCGTCGCGGTTGCCATCACGCAGGGTATCGATCCGGCGATCGCGGCCGAGGGGCTGGCCGGCTTCACCGGGGCAGCCAGGCGGTTTGAAGCCAAGGGCGCGGCAGCCGGGGTCCGCGTGTTCGATGACTACGCGCACCATCCCACCGAGGTCCACGCAGCCCTGACAGCCGCGCGCAAGGTGGCGGCCGGACATGCCGTGCACGTGCTCTTCCAGCCGCACCTGTTTTCACGCACCCGGGAGTTCGCCGCGGAATTCGCCCAGGCGCTGCAGTTGGCCGATTCGGCCGCGATCCTGGATATCTATCCCGCGCGTGAAGATCCGATCCCGGGCGTCACCAGCGAACTGATCACCAACCGGCTGCCGGCCGGCAGCTATGCACCGGACCCGGCGCGGGCCGTGGCTGACATCGTGGCCCGCTCACGGCCCGGCGACATTGTGCTGACCGTAGGCGCCGGCGACGTGACCCAATACGGCCCCGTCCTGGTGGAGGCCCTGGAGCAGGCCTCCACCACCGTGCAATGAGTCCGCGCAAGCCACGCACTCCCGCGGCACGCCCTGCCGCCCCGGCGGGACTGTCTGACGACGCGGCACCGGTAGCGGCGGAGCGGCAGCCCGAAAGAACGACGGCGGCCGGCGCGGGCTCCGGGGTACGGCTCACCTCCGGAAGAGTGACGGCGCTGCCGGCACAGGCATCCGGCCAGACGGCTGCGTCCGGGACTGCCGAAACTCCCACGGCCGGGTCCACCTGGCCGAGGGCGGGCAACCGCCGGTCGGAGGGCGGCACGGGGGCACCGGCGTCGTCGGCCGCAGGAAAATCCGCGCCAGGCAAATCCGGCGCAGGAGAATCCGCCGCCGGTAAATCCGCAGCAGCATCGATGCCCCGGCGCGGGGCGGCGGCGGGCCTGCTGGCGCGTTGGCGCCGCCAACAGCCCGAGCCGTCCCACGCATCGCCGGCCGGGCGACCCGACACCACCGTGGTCAGTTTCCCCGAGCCGCCCCGACGCAAGACCCGGCGCCGGCTGCTGATCGCGGCGGGCACCGTCGTCGTGCTCCTGGCCGTGATGACGTCGGTCATCTTCCTGTCCCCGGCGCTGGCGGTGAAGACCATCACCGTGGACGGTGCCGAGCTGACGGACTCCGGCACGCTCAGCGAGGCGCTGGAGCCGCTGAAGGGAATCCCGCTGGCGCGCGTTGGCGAACGGGAAGTGGCTGCCCACGTGGACCACTTTCCGGCGGTCGAGTCCGTGGAAGTCGTCGCCAAACCGCCCTCCGAACTGCATGTGCGGATCATCGAGCGGACCCCCGTCGCAGTGTTGAAGGACGGCAAGAAGTTCGTGCTGATCGATGAATCGGGCAAGGCCTTGGCCTCGGTCCGCAAGCGCAGCGAGGCCAAACTGCCGTTGATCGACGGCGCCAACGCGGCCGAGGATTCCGATGTGTTCGCGTCGATCACCGGCGTGCTCGGCGCGCTGCAGCCGGAGGTGCTGAAACAGCTCGAGCACGCCTCGGCCCGGTCGGTGGACTCGGTGGAACTGCAGTTGACCAACGGCCAGAAGGTGCTGTGGGGGAACGCGGGGCAGCAGGAGCTCAAGGCCACGGTACTGCAGGCCCTGCTGCAGGCGAAAGGCGTTAAGGGCAAAGCCAGCGTCATCGATGTGAGTACGCCCACGCGGCCGGTGACTCGTTGAGGCAGGTTGCAGGCTGCATCGAAACGCAGAGGCCGCCGATCGTGCGACACGCGGAGCCGGGTCATTGTGCAGGCCCGGCCTTCCGTCTAGCGTCTCGGATAGGAACTACTTGACATAACTCTAACCTTCAAGTTGAAGGTTAAGGTTCAGGTGAAACTACCGGACCGGGGACCCGCCCGCTTCGGCAGAACTGATCAGTGCACAGACTCGAGCAAGGGACACAGGACGTGGCAGCACCGCAGAATTACTTGGCCGTCATCAAAGTCGTCGGCATCGGCGGCGGTGGCGTGAATGCCGTCAACCGGATGATCGAGGTGGGGCTCCGCGGCGTGGAGTTCATCGCGATCAATACCGATGCTCAGGCACTGTTGATGAGTGACGCCGACGTCAAGCTCGACGTCGGGCGTGAGCTCACCCGCGGACTGGGCGCCGGAGCCGACCCGGAAGTGGGCCGCAAGGCTGCCGACGACCACGCCGAGGAGATTGAGGAAGTCCTGCGCGGCGCGGACATGGTCTTCGTGACGGCCGGTGAAGGCGGCGGTACCGGTACCGGCGGCGCGCCCGTCGTGGCCCGGATCGCCCGTTCGCTCGGCGCGCTGACCATTGGCGTCGTCACCCGGCCGTTCACCTTCGAGGGCCGCCGCCGGTCGAACCAGGCCGAAACCGGCATCGAAACGCTGCGCGACGAAGTCGACACCCTGATAGTGATCCCGAACGACCGCCTGCTGTCCATCAGCGACCGTAACGTCTCCATGCTGGATGCCTTCCGCTCCGCTGACCAGGTGCTGCTCTCCGGCGTCCAGGGCATTACCGATCTGATCACAACGCCGGGCCTGATCAACCTCGACTTCGCAGACGTCAAGTCCGTGATGCAGGGCGCCGGCTCGGCGCTGATGGGCATCGGCTCCGCCCGCGGTGAGGACCGTGCAGTCAAGGCCGCCGAACTGGCCATCGCGTCTCCGCTTCTGGAGGCCTCCATCGACGGCGCCCACGGTGTGCTGCTCTCGATCCAGGGCGGCTCGGATCTGGGCCTGTTCGAAATCAACGAGGCAGCACGGCTGGTGCAGGAAGTGGCGCACCCCGAGGCGAACATCATCTTCGGCGCCGTCATCGACGACGCCCTCGGCGACGAAGCCCGGGTCACCGTCATCGCCGCCGGGTTCGACCAGGTGGATGTCACGTCCGCAGCCCCGGCGCAGAAGCCGGCCGCGGCGCCGGCAGGTGCCCCTGCCGTGCCTGCCGCGCAGCCCTCCGTGCCCGTTTCCGAACCGACCGAGCACGGCTTCGGCGGCATGGTTTCGCAGTCCGCGCACGTTCCAACCGATGCCGGCTTCGACATGGATCTTCCGGCCATCGTGGAGCCGGACCTGAGCGCGGGCCGGGTCGACGACCTGGATGTTCCGGATTTCTTGAAGTAACCAGTCCAGGAGGGTTCCGGCAGTGTTCTGGTGGAAGCAGCAGGTCCACGCCGGCGTGTGGGCCGCATTCACCGACCGCTCGGCCGGCAACCTCGGCCTGCATGTGGGCGACGACGCCGACGCCGTGCACCGGCGGCGTCGGTCGCTGGAGGGCGCCCTGCCGGTACCGGCCGGTTCGCTGCGGTTCATGAACCAAGTGCATTCGGCCGAGGCCGTGGTCGTGGCGCCCGGGGATCCGGCTTCGACGCAGCCGGCTGTGACGGCCGACGCCCTGGTGAGCCCGGACGGCGCTGTGCCGCTGGCCGTGATGGTTGCGGACTGCCTGCCGGTGCTGCTGGTGGGAACACTGCCCGACGGCGGTGCCGCCACCGCGGTGGCGCATGCCGGCCGCCGCGGACTGCTGGACGGGGTGCTGGCCAACGCCGTTGCCGGGCTTCGGGACGCGGGCGCCGGCGGGCTGCAGGCATGGATCGGGCCGTCCATCTGCGGAGCCTGCTATGAGGTTCCCGAGCAGATGCAGGCCGACGCCGTAGCCAGGATTCCTGAGTTGGCAGCGAGGACCGCATGGGGCACCCCGGCGCTTGATCTCGCCGCCGGGGCCGCCGCAGAGCTGGCCGGACTCGGCGTGCAGGCGCACCGGGTACCTGGCTGCACCCGGGAGGAAGGCCGGTTGTACTCCTACCGGCTGGATCAACGCACCGGCCGGTTCGCCGGCCTGGTCTGGAAGGACGCATGAGCACCAACGCCCGGAAGGCCGAACTGTCAGCGAACCTGGAACGTGTCCGGGAGCGGATCACCCGGGCCGCAGCCGGACGCGCGGCGGAGCCGGAGCTGATTGTGGTGACGAAGTTCTTCCCCGCCTCCGACGTGGCGCTGCTGCACGAGCTGGGCGTAACCGACGTCGGGGAAAACCGGGATCAGGAAGCAGCCGCGAAGGCCGCGGAGCTGTCCGGCCGCGGGCTGCGCTGGCATTTCATCGGCCAGCTGCAGACAAACAAGGCCAAATCGGTGGTCCAGTACGCCGATCTGCTGCATTCGGTGGACCGGCCGCAACTGGTCCAGGCGCTGCGCAAGGCCATGGCGGCCGAGCAGGAACGGCGGCAGGCTGCCGGGCTTGAACCCCGGGCGGCTCTCGGCTGCCTGATCCAGGTGGACCTTGACGAGCCGGACCTGCCGAAGGCAGCCGGAACGGCGGCCCGCGGCGGTGCCCGCCCCGGGGAGATCCTGGCGCTGGCCGACGCCTTGCAGGAGGCCGAGGGGTTGACTCCGGCCGGACTGATGGCGGTCGCGCCGCTGGGCGCAGACCCGGCCCGGGCCTTCGGCCGGTTGGCTGAACTCTCGCATCGGCTCCGGGAGGAGCACCCCGGGGCCGGCATGGTTTCGGCAGGGATGAGCCAGGACCTCGAGGCAGCGGTCGCTGCCGGCGCGACACACCTCCGTGTCGGATCAGATGTCCTCGGACCGCGACCGGCCGTGCGGTAGCGTTTTGGCTAGGCAGGCACTTTGCCGGACCCCAAGTTCGTGACCGGGGCCGCGCAGGGTATGCGGCAGCGCTGAAGACAGGATGGGAGCTACCATGGCAGGCACACTGCGCAAGACAATGATTTATCTTGGGCTCGCCGATGGTGACGAGCACTACGAAGCCGAGCAGGCGGACACCCCCGCTCGAGATGAGGAGCAGCCCGTGGACCAGCCCCGACAGGAGCGCCGCGCTGAGCCTGCGGCGGCACCGGTGAAGCCGGCTGCCGAGGAATACCGTGCCCCGGTGACGCCGATCAAGCGCGCACCCTCTGCCCGCGAGGACGCCACCGTGCTGCACCAGATCACCACCGTGCACCCGCGCTCCTACAACGACGCCAAGATTATTGGCGAGAGTTTCCGCGACGGCATCCCGGTGATCATGAACGTCACAGACATGGGCGAGGCGGAAGCCAAGCGCCTGGTCGATTTCTCCGCCGGACTGGTCTTCGGCCTGCACGGTAGCATTGAACGGGTTACCAATAAGGTTTTCCTGCTCTCGCCGTCGAGCGTGGAAGTGCTGGGTGAGGACCGCAAGTCCAGTGACCAGCAGGCCAGTTTCTTTAACCAGAGCTAGCCCGCCGCACTTCCCGGGAGGCGTGCCGCCCGTCAAAATCCTTCTAGCGCTAGGAATCGTGGAACCGGCGTGTCCATCATTTTCGTCCTGCTGTACCTGATCTTGATGTTGTTCCAGCTGGGCTTGATCGTGCGCATCGTCTTTGAAGTCGTGCAAGCCTTC
The DNA here is from genome assembly GCF_040684925.1 of Arthrobacter sp. NPDC089319. Lineage (NCBI taxonomy): Bacteria > Bacillati > Actinomycetota > Actinomycetes > Micrococcales > Micrococcaceae > Arthrobacter > Arthrobacter sp. NPDC089319. The sequence goes on from NZ_JBFBGZ010000007.1 coordinate 41,938, forward strand.
GCCCGGCGCTGGCGGCCGCGCGGTATCGCCCTGGTCGCGGCTTCCGTCATCTACACCGTGACGGACCCGCCGCTGAAGGGCCTGCGCAGGATCATCCCGCCGCTGCGGATCGGCGGATTCGCGCTTGACCTTGCCTTCCTGGTGTTGTTCCTTGCCGTGACGATCGCCATGGCGGTTGTGGCGGGTTTGGCCTGACCGGCGGCGCGTTAGTGTTCGTCTCCGAAACGATATATTCTGATTCAGATATAGCTGGCGGATGTCCTTGCACGGGGAATATTCGCTACCGTTGTTATGAATCCAGCACGTTGAATTCATGACCCACACGAACCAGTATGAGGTGACCAGATGGCTTTGACGCCAGAAGACGTTGTCAACAAGAGGTTCCAGCCGACTAAGTTTCGCGAAGGCTATGACCAGGATGAGGTCGACGATTTTCTCGATGAGATCGTTGTTGAACTCCGCCGGCTGAACCAGGAGAACGACGAACTTCGCAAGAAGCTGGCTGAAGCCACGTCGGGCCAGGCTCCGGAGGCCTCCGTGCCGGCTCCGGTCTCGGCTGCCCCGAAGACCGAACAGGTCCGCGAACAGGTCAAGGAAGAACCGAAGGTCGAGCCCAAGGCGAAGGAAGAGCCGAAGCCGGCTCCCGCCGCCGCCGCGGCGCCCGAGACCGACCGCTCCGCTACCGCCGAGTCTGCGGCGGGCGTGCTGGCCATGGCCCAGAAGCTCCACGACGAGTACGTCACCGCCGGCGTGGAGCAGCGGGACAAGATCATCGCCGAGGCACAGCTGGAAGCCAGCAGCCTGGTCAATGACGCCGAAGAAAAGAGCCGTAAGACCTTGGGCAACCTCGAGCAGCAGAAGGCCGTGCTGGAGCGCAAGCTCGAGCAGCTGCGCGGTTTCGAGCGCGACTACCGTGCCCGGCTGAAGGCCTACATCGAAGGCCAGCTGCGCGATCTGGAAGCCCGCGGCTCCTTCGCTGCCCCCGAGGTCAAGGACAGCGCCGACGCGTAAGCGCGGAAGGTAACTCAAGGCCCTGTTCCACAGGGCTCCCCATGGCCGGCGCCGGGATCATCCTGCCGCCGGCCATTGCCTTTGGACACCGCATCTGGTGCCCCGGACGGCACTGAAGACGAGAGAGACATGTCAGAAACTCCACCGGCAGCCGACCGATCCAACGACGGGGAGGCTGCCGAGACCGGACAACGCAAGGGCAAGGGCCGGTTCATCCTGCTGCTGACAGGCTGTGCCGCCTTCGCCTACGCCTTTGACCAGTTGACCAAGTGGTGGGTCGTGTCCACCATGACCGAGGGGCAGATCACCCCGGTGCTGCCGCCGCTGCTGCACTGGCATTTCATCCGCAACTCCGGCGCGGCCTTCTCCATCGGCCAGGACCACACCTGGGTGTTCACCCTGGTGATGTCGGCCGTCGCCATTGCGATCCTGGTGTACGCCCGCAAGGTTCGGTCCCTGTGGTGGTCCGTGGCGCTCGGCTTCCTGCTGGGCGGCGCGCTGGGCAATCTGACCGACCGCCTGTTCCGCGAACCAGCTTTCGGCCTCGGGCACGTGGTGGATTTCATCGCCTTCCCCAACTTTGCGATCTTCAACATCGCCGACTCCGCCGTGGTCGGGGCAGTCATCCTGTGGTGCGTGCTGACCTTCATGGGGATTGGCATGGATGGCACCCGGCAGACCGCGAAGGCCGGGGACCGCAGCTCGAACGGGGACGGCAAGCCGGTCGACGGCGGCAAGCCGGCAGGGGAGAGCGGTGACTGACGACATTAGGGTCGTCCAGCTGGACAGCAGTACGGCCGGCGAACGGGCAGACACGGTCGTCGCCGCGCTGCTGGGAATGTCCCGCTCGGCCGCCGCGGCGCTTTTCGGCGACAAATGCGTGGAACTGGATGGCCGGGCCATCGCCAAATCGGCGAAGCTCCCCGAACGGGGGAGCCTGCGCATTGCCGTACCGGAGCAGCGTGATCCGCTCGCCGTCGTGGTGGAAGAGGTTGAGGATTTGAAGATTCTCGGAGACGAGGACGATTTCGTCGTCATCGACAAACCGGTGGGCGTGGCGGCACATCCGTCGCCCGGTTGGGTGGGGCCTACCGTGGTGGGTGCCTTGGCCGCGCGAGGCTACCGGATTTCGACGTCGGGTGCCGCCGAACGTGCCGGGATCGTCCACCGGCTGGACGTGGGAACCTCCGGAGTGATGGTGGTGGCCAAGACCGAGCACGGCTACACCTTGCTGAAGCGGGCGTTCAAGGACCGCACGGTGGACAAGGTCTACCACGCGCTCGTGCAGGGGCTGCCGGATCCGTTAGAGGGCACCATCGACGCGCCGATCGGCCGGCACCCAGGTTACGACTGGCGGTTCGCCGTGGTGGAAGACGGCCGGCATTCGCTGACCCACTATGAGGTCATCGAGGCCTTCGGCAAGGCGTCCTTGGTCGAAGTGCACTTGGAGACCGGCCGGACCCACCAGATCCGCGTGCATTTCTCGGCGCTCCGGCATCCCTGCGCCGGCGACCTGACCTACGGCGCCGACCCCAAACTCGCCGCCGCGCTGGGCCTGACCCGGCAGTGGCTGCATGCCAAAAAGCTTGGCTTCCACCATCCCGGCACCGGGGAGTGGGTTGAATACGAAAGCGAGTACCCGCAGGACCTGGCTTACGCGCTGCAGGCACTGGCCGAACACCGCGTGTAGCCCGGACTCCCTGGCTCCGACACCTAGAATGAAACGGTGGCAGCAGTGACTTCTTCCAAGACCGGCAACGATTCCTTCGTCCATCTCCACAACCACACCGAGTACTCGATGCTCGATGGTGCCGCGCGGCTGACCGACCTGTTCAGCCACACCGAGGAACTGGGCATGAACGCGGTGGCGACGACGGACCACGGGTTCGTCTTCGGTGCCTTCGATTTCTGGAACAAGGCCCGCAACGCCGGCGTCAAACCGATTGTCGGCGTCGAGGCGTACCTGACTCCGGGCACCGCCCGGGCGGATAAGACGCGCGTGCGCTGGGGCGACGGCGGACGCAACGACGTCTCCGGCGCCGGTGCCTACACCCACATGACCATGTGGGCTGAGACTACCGAGGGCATGCACAACCTCTTCCGCGCCTCGTCGCTGGCGTCGCTGGAAGGCTACCTGTACAAGCCCCGGATGGACCGGGATCTGCTGCAGACCTATGGCAAGGGCCTGATTGCCACCACCGGCTGCCCGTCCGGCGAAGTCCAGACCAAGCTGCGGCTGGGCCTTTACAACGAGGCCAAGCAGGCCGCCTCCGATTTCCGGGACATCTTCGGCAAGGAGAACTTCTTCTGCGAGCTGATGGACCACGGGCTGGACATCGAGCGCAACGTGCAGACCGACCTGCGCAAGCTGGCGCGCGAACTCGGGCTCCCGTTTGTGGCCACCAACGACCTTCACTACACGCACGCCGAGGATGCCAAGTCGCACGCGGCGCTGCTGTGCGTGCAGTCCGGCTCGTCGCTGGCCGACCCGAAGCGGTTCAAGTTCGATGCGGACGAGTTCTACCTGAAATCCCCGGCGGAGATGCGGGCCATCTTCCGCGATGTGCCCGAAGCGTGCGACAACACCCTGCTGATCGCCGAGCGCTGCAACGTGGAGTTCAACACCAAGGCCTCCTACATGCCGGTGTTCCCCGTGCCGGAGGGGGAGAACGAGGAATCCTGGTTCGTCAAGGAAGTCGAGAAGGGGCTGCAGTACCGGTTCCCGGGCGGGATTCCCGACGATGTGCGCAAGCAGGCCGAATATGAGATCGGCATCATCCTCCAAATGGGCTTCCCGGGCTACTTCCTGGTGGTCGCCGACTTCATCAACTGGTCCAAGGACCACGGCATCCGGGTTGGCCCGGGCCGCGGTTCCGGTGCCGGCTCGATGGTGGCCTACGCCATGCGCATCACCGACCTGAACCCGCTCAAGCACGGCCTGATCTTCGAGCGCTTTCTGAACCCGGACCGCGTCTCGATGCCTGACTTCGACGTCGACTTCGATGACCGGCGCCGACCGGAAGTGATCAAGTACGTCACCGAGAAGTATGGTGACGACCGCGTGGCCATGATCGTCACGTACGGCACGATCAAGGCCAAGCAGGCGCTGAAGGACTCATCCCGGGTAATGGGCTATCCGTTCTCCACCGGCGAGCGGCTGACCAAGGCCATGCCGCCGGATGTCATGGGCAAGGGCCTGACGCTGAAGGAAGTGCACGATCCCAGCGCCAAGCGCTACGGCGAGGCCGAGGAGATGCGCGAGCTGCTCAAGTCCGACGCGGATTCCGCCAAGGTCTTCGAAACCGCGCTCGGCCTGGAGGGGCTGAAGCGCCAGTGGGGTGTGCACGCCGCCGGCGTCATCATGTCCTCGGACCCGCTGATCGACATCATCCCGATCATGCGCCGGGAGCAGGACGGCCAGGTCATTACGCAGTTCGACTATCCCACCTGTGAAGGCCTTGGCCTGATCAAGATGGACTTCCTCGGACTGCGGAACCTGACGATCATCACCGACGCCATCGAGAACATCAAGATGAACCAGGACGTGGACCTGGATCTTGAGACGCTGGACCTGGACGACCGCGGGTCCTACGATCTGCTCGCCCGCGGCGACACCCTGGGCGTCTTCCAGCTCGACGGCGGCCCGATGCGGTCGCTGCTGAAGATGATGCGGCCGGACAACTTCGAAGACATCTCCGCAGTCATCGCGCTGTATCGGCCGGGTCCGATGGGCGCCAACTCGCACACCAACTACGCCCTGCGTAAAACGGGCCTCCAGGAGATCACCCCGATCCACCCGGAGCTGGAAGAACCGCTGCGGGACATCCTGGACACCACCTACGGCCTGATCGTGTATCAGGAGCAGGTGATGGCGATTGCCCAGAAGGTGGCAGGCTTCTCGCTCGGCCAAGCGGACATTCTGCGCCGCGCGATGGGCAAGAAGAAGAAGTCGGAGCTGGACAAGCAGTACGCCGGCTTCCACCAGGGCATGGTGGACCGCGGCTACTCCGAGGCAGCGATCAAGGCACTGTGGGACATCCTGCTGCCGTTCTCCGACTACGCGTTCAACAAAGCGCACTCGGCCGCCTACGGCCTGGTCTCCTACTGGACCGCCTACTTGAAGGCGCACTATCCGGCCGAGTACATGGCCGCGCTGCTCACCTCGGTGGGGGATGACAAAGACAAACTGGCCCTGTACCTGAACGAATGCCGCCACATGGGCATCACCGTGCTGCCGCCGGATGTGAACGAATCGGCACTGAACTTCACCCCGGTGGGCAAGGACATCCGCTTCGGCATGGGCGCCATCCGCAACGTCGGTGCCAACGTGGTGCACGCCATGGTGGGCTCCCGCGACGAGAAGGGCAACTTCGCCAGCTTCAGCGACTTCCTGCAGAAGGTACCGGCCGTGGTCTGCAACAAGCGCACCATCGAATCGCTGGTCAAGGCCGGCGCGTTCGACTCGCTGGGCCACCCGCGCCGCGCGCTGGCGATGATCCACGAAGAAGCGGTGGACTCCGTCATTGTGCTCAAGCGCAACGAGGCCGCCAACCAATTTGACCTATTCAGCGCGTTCGACGACGGCGGCGAAACCGCCGGGGGACTCGCGGTTGATGTGCCGGACCTGCCCGAGTGGGACAAGAAGGACAAGCTGGCCTTCGAGCGCGACATGCTGGGCCTGTACGTCTCCGACCATCCGCTGCAGGGACTGGATGGCATCCTGAGCCAGCACGCGGACATGTCGATCACCTCGCTGATCGGCGAGGACGGCCCGCCGGACGGACAGATCATCACCATTGCGGGCATGATCACCTCGCTGCAGCGCCGAATCGCCAAGAACAGCGGCAACGCCTATGCCCGCGCCGAAGTCGAGGACCTCGGCGGCTCGATGGAGGTCATGTTCTTCGGCCAGGCCTATGCGCCGATCGCCACCGTGCTGGCGGAAGACCTGATCGTGGTGGTCAGGGGCCGGCTGCAGCGCCGCGACGACGGTGCGGTCACCCTGAATGCGCAGGAACTGACCGTGCCAGACCTCAGCGACGGGCACTCCGGTCCGGTGGTGATCTCGATGGCGAGCTTCAAGGCGACCGAGTCGGTGGTCACCGCGCTGGGTGATGTGCTGCGCACGCATCCCGGCACTACCGAGGTGCAGGTGCGGCTGAACAGCTCCCGCAAGGTCGAGGTGATGAAGCTGGGGGTGGACTTGCGGGTCAACCCGAACCCCTCGCTGTTCGGCGACCTCAAGGTGCTGCTGGGGCCAGCCTGCCTCGACGCCTGACCCGGCGGCGTCGACGGGTCAGTAGAATGGGTGGGTGACTTCTGCAGCCAACACCTTTAGCGATTTCCCCACCCTGGACCTGCGCGGCCGCAGCCTCGGCACCGCCGAGCTGAAAGCCGCGATGCCGCGCGCGGACACCACATTTGACGCCGCGACCGGCGCCGTCGAGGAGATTATCGGCAAGGTTCGCGCAGACGGGTTCGCCGGCCTGGCCGAGCTCGCGCGCCGGTTCGACGGCGTGGAGCAGCTTCACCCGCGCGTGCCGGCGGCGGCGCTGGACGAGGCCCTGGACCAACTGGACCCGCAGGTCCGGGCCGCCCTGGAGGAGTCCATCGCGCGCGCCCGGCGGTTCGCCGAGGCGCAGAAGCCGGGCGACACCGACGTCGAGATCAGCGATGGGGCCGTGGTGACGCACAAATGGATCCCGGTGAACCGCGTGGGGCTCTATGTTCCAGGCGGGCTGGCGGTGTATCCCTCCTCCGTGGTGATGAACGTGGTGCCGGCACAGGCGGCGGGCGTGGCGTCCATCGCGCTCGCCTCGCCGCCGCAGAAGGACTTCGGGTCGCTGCCGCACCCCACCATCCTGGCTGCTGCGAAGCTGCTGGGCATCGACGAGGTCTACGCCATCGGCGGTGCGCAGGCGGTGGCCGCCTTCGCCTACGGTGCGCCCGCCAACGGTCACGGCCCGGCGCTTGAACCCGTGGACGTGGTCACCGGACCCGGCAATGTTTTCGTGGCTACGGCCAAGCGGCTGGTCAAGAGCGTGGTCGGCATCGACGCGGAAGCGGGCACCACCGAGATCGCGATCCTGGCCGACGAGACCGCCAATCCTGCCTTCGTGGCCGCCGACCTGATCAGCCAGGCCGAGCACGACCCGCACGCAGCCTCCGTGCTGATCACCGCCTCAGCGGACCTGGCGGAGGCCGTGCGCGGGGAACTCGGCCGGCAGATTGCCCGGACCAAGCATTCCGAGCGTGTCCGCCAGGCACTGTCCGGACCGCAATCGGGCACCATCCTGGTGGACGGGCTGGAACAGGGCATCGCCGTCTGCGACGCCTATGCCGCCGAACACCTGGAAATCCAGACCGCCGACGCGGCCGCCGTGGCCGCCAGGATCCGCAACGCCGGCGCGATCTTTGTGGGCGACTACAGCCCGGTGAGCTTGGGCGACTATTGCGCCGGCTCCAACCATGTACTGCCCACCAGCGGCACCGCCACCTTCGCCAGCGGCCTCAATGTGACAACCTTCCTGCGGGCGGTCCAGGTGATCAATTACGGCAGCGGAGCACTGCGGGAAGTCAGCGGACACATCGATGCGCTGTCCCGGGCCGAGGACCTACCGGCGCACGGCGACGCCGTGGCCATCCGGTTCGCCTGAGCGGGCCGAACCCCAACATGTAGTAATCACAGTCTTGTAATTCACCTAGATATAGTCCTAGGATGAATTTGTTGCTGTTACCCCCCCCGGAAGGAGTGTTGCGTGTATTGCCCGTTCTGCCGCAACTCCGATTCGCGCGTGGTGGACAGCCGGCTGACCGATGACGGCTCGGCGATCCGCCGGCGCCGGCAATGCCCGGCCTGCGGGCGCCGGTTCACCACGGTCGAGACCACCAGCCTCAGCGTGATCAAGCGTTCGGGGGTCAGCGAGCCGTTCAGCCGCACCAAGGTGGTCAACGGCGTGCGCAAGGCCTGCCAGGGCCGGCCGGTGACGGAAGACGACCTGGCCATGCTGGCGCAGGAAGTCGAAGAATCGGTCCGCGCCAGCGGCGCGGCGGAAATCGACGCCCACGAGGTAGGGCTGGCGATCCTCGGCCCGCTGAAGAAGCTGGATCTGATCGCGTTCCTGCGGTTCGCCAGCGTGTACCAGGGCTACGAATCGCTGGAGGATTTCGAATCCGCCATCGACCAGCTGCGCCGCGATGCGCAGAAAAACGGCCAGCAGGGGCCGGAAGGCCGGCAACGGCCGCTGACAGCGCAATAACGCACTCAAGACTCCGGTGGCGGCTGCGGAGGGGAAGCCGAGGCCGCCACCGGCACCAACTGTTTACTTGGCGAAACCGAAGTGGATCGCCGACTGCAGCGCAGCCCCGACGATGCCGGCGTTGTTGCGCAGCTGCGCCGGAATGATCGGCGTGGCCAGCCGAAGCAGGGGCAGGAAGTCCTCGCTCCGTTTCGAAATACCGCCGCCGATGATGAACAGCTCCGGTGAGAACAAGAACTCCACGTGCGAAAAATAGCGCTGCAGGCGCTCGGCATACTCCTCCCAGTCCAGCCCCTCGCGTTCCCGGGCCGCGGCGGAAGCCTTCGACTCGGCGTCGTGCCCGTCCAGCTCCAGATGCCCCAGTTCGGCGTTGGGCACCAGCTTGCCGTTGAAGATGAAGGCAGAGCCGATGCCGGTGCCCAGGGTGATGACCAGCAGGGTGCCCTTCACGCCGGACCCGGCCCCATAACGGGCCTCGGCCAGCCCGGCCGCGTCCGCGTCGTTGATGACCTGCACGGGACGGGACATCTTGGCGGTGAGCAGCGAATCGACGTCGGTGCCGATCCAGCTGGGGTCAACGTTGGCCGCCGACCGGGCGACGCCGTGGCGGATGATGGCAGGGAAGGTGACGCCCACCGGGCGGTCCGGCGCCGGGCCCTCCGGCCGGGCGCAGAGTTCGGTGACGATGCGGGCGACGACGTCGGCCACGGCATCCGGCGTGGACGGGCGGGGAGTGTCGTAACGGATGCGGTCGCCGACCAGATTTCCCTTTTTGAGGTCCACGATGCCGCCCTTGATGCCGGTGCCGCCGATATCGATCCCGATTGCCGAGCGTGCTGCCAGTTTGGCTGCCTTGCCGTCCTTGCCGTCCTTGGTCGCCATGCCACCTCCGTGTGCGCTTGTAGCCGGCGTGCCGCGCCAGACTATTCGGTAGCCTACCCGCTGCACCGGAGAGTGGCGGGTTAGGGCAGGGTCAGGATCTCCGCGCCGGAGTCGGTGACCACCAGGGTGTGCTCGAACTGGGCGGTCCGCTTGCGGTCCTTGGTGACAACCGTCCAGTCGTCGTCCCACATCTCCCATTCGATGGTGCCTAACGTCAACATTGGCTCGATGGTGAAGACCATTCCCGGCTCGATCACCCGGCTGTAGGCGGGGGCGGCGTCGTAATGCGGGATGATCAGGCCGGTGTGGAACGCTTCGCCCACGCCATGGCCGGTGAAATCGCGGACCACGCCGTAGCCGAAACGCTTGGCGTAGGACTCGATGGTCCGGCCGATGACATTGATTTCGCGGCCCGGCGCCACTGCTTTGATGCCGCGGCGCAGCGACTCCTGAGTGCGCTCGACCAGCAGCCTCGACTCCTCGTCGACGTCGCCGACCAGGAAGGTGTGGTTGGTATCCCCGTGGACGCCGTCCAGATAGGCGGTGATGTCGATGTTGATGATGTCGCCGTCCTGCACCACGGTGGTATCCGGGATCCCGTGGCAAATCACCTCATTGAGTGAGGAGCAAATCGACTTCGGGAAGCCGCGGTAGCCCAGGCAGGACGGATACGCATGGTGGTCCAGCAGGAACTCATGGCCGATCCGGTCCAATTGGTCAGTGGTGACGCCTGGTTCGATGTGCTTGCCGACCTCCACGATGGCCTGTGCAGCGATCCGACCTGCGGTGCGGATTTTTTCGATGGTTTCCGGTGACTTGACCTCGGAACCGGTGAATTTGGCCGGCGCCGGTTTCCACGCGTACTCGGGCCGTTCAATCGAAGCGGGGACCGGCAAAGTGGGGCTGACGGTGCCTTGAACGAGGGTTCCGGCGGGTGCTGTTGCTGCGTTGTGGGGCATAGTATCGATCATATAGGTGCTGCAGCGGTGCCCGGGCGGGTCAGACGCCGGCAGGCGGCTACGCTGCAACGGCGCCGTCAACTTAAGGAGGCCGGCATGGCGGATTTCTGGTACAACGTCGTCACCCACCAGGTGGAAGTGGGCGCCCAGTCCGACTGGACCCAACTGATCGGCCCATACGCGACCCGCGAAGAGGCCGAGCACGCGCTGGAAAAGGTGCATCAGCGCAACGAGGAGTGGGACGCCGAGGACGACTGACGCGGTCGGCGGCCCCGCCCGTCCGGGTGCGCCCGCCCGGGGCCAGCGCGTCCGGGTGGCAGACCCTCGCTAGAAGGAGTGCTCCGGGCCGGGGAACGCGCCGTCCTGGACCTCCGAGCGGAAGGCGGCAGCGGCGTCGGAAATGATGCTGCGCACGTCTGCATACTGCTTGACGAACTTGGCCATCTTGCCCCCGCGCAGACCCACCATGTCCTGCCAGACGAGCACCTGGCCGGTGGTCGACGGACCGGCTCCGATGCCGACCGTGGGAACGTGCAGGGCCTGATCAACCTTGGCTGCCGCCTCGGCCGGGACCATCTCCATCAGCACCGCAAACGCCCCGGCCGCTTCCAGCGCCAGCGCATCGTCAATCAGCCGCCCGGCGTCGTCGCCGCGGCCCTGCACCCGGTAGCCGCCCAACGCGTGCTCGCTCTGCGGGGTGAAGCCGATGTGGGCCATCACCGGAACGCCGGCCTGCACCAGGGCACGGACGGTGTCCGCGTAGTACGCGCCGCCCTCCATCTTCACCGCATGGACTCCCGTTTCCTTCAGGAAACGCACGCCGGTCTCCACCGCCTGCGCCGGCGAGACCTCATAGCTGCCGAAGGGCAGGTCGGCAACGACGAAGGCGCTCCGGGCCGAACGGGCGACCGCCCGGCAGAGCGGCAGCATTTCGTCCACCGTGATCGGCAGCGACGTTTCGTTGCCCAGCACATTGTTGGACGCCGAGTCGCCGATCAACAGCACCTCGATCCCGGCCGCATCGAAAATCTCCGCGGTGTACTGGTCATACGCGGTCAGCATCGCAAAGCGGCGGCCCTCGTCCTTGGCCTGCTGCAGGTGGTGAATGCGGGTGCGGCGGGCCGGGCGCGGCGCCGAAGACGCGGCGGGCGTGCCGTAGGGAGCCGGCTGCTCTGCGCCGGAAGGCTGTGAAGTGGGCATGTGATAGAGCCTAATCCTCAGACGTCTGCTTGCTCCACTTGTGCGCGGCCGCGTTACCGGGCGGAAAGTTCGGCGGTGCTGCCAGTAGGCTAAGGGAAGTACAAGGCAGGCTCTGGCAAGCGGCTTCCGACGCCGAGTCAGAAGCCGCTTGCGGACATAGTGAAAGGCAGCCCATGGACCGTCAGCAGGAATTCGTCCTCCGCACCATCGAAGAGCGCGACGTGCGGTTCGTCCGGCTCTGGTTCACGGACATCGTCGGGTCGCTGAAATCCGTGGCGCTGGCTCCTGCTGAGGTGGAAGGCGCCTTCGAAGAAGGGCTCGGCTTCGACGGTTCCTCGATCGAGGGCCTGGCCCGGGTTTTCGAGTCGGACATGCTGGTCCAGCCGGACCCCACGACATTCCAGATCCTGCCCTGGCGGGGCGAGGCGGAGCAGACCTCGCGGATGTTCTGCGATGTGCTCACGCCCGACGGCGAGCCCTCCAGCGCCGATCCGCGCAACGTGCTGAAGCGGACGCTGAGCAAGGCGGCGGAGATGGGATTCACCTGCTATACCCATCCGGAGATCGAGTTTTATCTGCTCAAGTCCGACGAACTGGGGCCGGACGGGATTCCGGTGCCCGTGGACCGGGCCGGCTATTTCGACCACGTGCCCGGCGGCGTCGCACAGGACTTCCGCCGCACGGCGGTGACCATGCTGGAAAACGTGGGCATCTCGGTGGAGTTCAGCCATCATGAGGACGGTCCCGGGCAGAACGAAATCGACCTCCGCTACGCCGACGCCCTGCAGACCGCGGACAACATCATGACCTTCCGCACGGTGGTCAAGGAAGTGGCGTTGATGGAGGGCATCTATGCCACCTTCATGCCCAAGCCTTTCTCCGATCACCCCGGCTCCGGCATGCACACCCACTTCTCGTTGTTCGAGGGCGATTCGAACGCCTTCTTCGAAGCCGGTGCCGAATACCAGCTGTCCAAAACGGCCCGCCAGTTCATGGCCGGGATCCTGCACCACGCCCCGGAGTTCACCGCGGTCACCAACCAGTTCGTCAACTCGTACAAACGGCTGTGGGGCGGGGGAGAGGCCCCCAGCTATATCTCCTGGGGCCACAACAACCGCTCCGCCCTGCTGCGGGTTCCGCTCTACAAGCCGAACAAGGGCCAGTCGGCCCGGGTCGAGTACCGCGGCATTGACTCGGCCGCCAACCCGTACCTGTCCTACGCGGTGCTGCTCGGGGCAGGCCTGAAGGGGATCGAGGAAGGCTACGAGCTGCCGCCGGCGGCCGAGGACGACGTCTGGAGCCTGAGCACCGCGGAGCGCCGCGCCATGGGCCTTGATCCGCTGCCGTCCAGCCTGCACGACGCCATCCGGGCGATGGAAGAGTCCGAACTGGTCGCCGGCATCCTGGGCGAGCAGGTCTACGAAATCTTCCTGCGGAACAAGCGCGCCGAATGGCACGACTACCGGCTGCAGGTGACCCCGCACGAGCTGAAGCGCAACATCGGAATCCTCTAGGACGAAAGACAGTGCTCACCACCCGGCGTTTGATTGCCCGAGGTTTTCACGACCTGGAGCGCAGCACCCGTTTCCTGCAGGCCAAGGAACTCACCGGCGTCAGCCAGGAACGGTTGGAGGCGGGCTTCGCCGTCAGCGCGGACCCGGACCAGGCGCTGGTCACCCTGGTCCGGCTGCTGGAGAAGAACCCGTCCCTGGTTGAGGTCATCAACACGGGTGGCGACGGCAGCGAAGCCCTGTTCCGGCTACTCGGGGCCTCGGAAGCGCTGGGCGAATTCCTGCTCCGCCGGCCGGAGCACCTTGACGTCCTGGACACGGATATCGGCCCGGAACCGGGCAGCGTTCCGGCGTCCCGGCTGCGCAGTTCGATGCTGCAGTCCGTCCGGGCAGATCCGCTGTCCGACCAACCGGTCGCGTCCCTCGCCGGCAAGGACGCCTACATCGAGCTGCGGAGCACGTACCGCCGGCATCTGGCCGAACTGGCCATCCGCGATCTTTGCGCTGCCTCTCCGGTCGACTTCATGCCGGCGGTCGGCCGGGAGCTGGCCGACCTGGCGGCGGCTGCGCTGGAGGCCGGGCTGGCGGTGGCCCGGGCCGAAGTGGCGGAACGCTATCCCGCCGAGGACGTTGCGGCGGTGAAACTGGCCATCATCGGGATGGGCAAGTGCGGCGCCGGCGAGCTGAATTATATTTCCGACGTCGACGTGGTGTACGTCGTCGAGGCCGAGGGACTCGACGACGGCGATGCCGCCGCCATAGGTGCCGCTCTGGCCACCGGAACGGCGCGCGCCATCTCGTCCCCCGGGCCGGAGCCCGGACTCTGGGAAGTGGACGCCAACCTGCGGCCGGAAGGCAAAGACGGGCCATTGGTGCGGACCCTGGATTCGCATCTGACGTACTACCGGCGCTGGGCCCAGAGCTGGGAGTTCCAAGCGTTGCTGAAGGCCCGGGCGGTGGCCGGCGACGCGGAGCTGGGCCGCCGGTATGAGGAAGCGGTCGCACCGCTGGTGTGGTCCTCCTCGGAGCGCGATGGCTTTGTCGAGTCGGTGCAATCCATGCGCCGCCGGGTTACGGAAAACATTCCGGCCCATGAGCGCGGCCGGCAGATCAAGCTGGGGCGCGGCGGACTCCGGGACGTCGAGTTCACGGTCCAATTGCTCCAGCTGGTCCATGCCCGTGTGGACGAATCCATCCGGCAGCGGGACACCACCTCCGCCATTGGGGCCTTGAGCGTGGCCGGCTACATCTCCCGGGCGGACGCCCGCGAATTCGATGAGGCGTACCGGTTCCTGCGTGTGCTGGAGCACCGGATCCAACTGGTGCAGCTGCGCCGGACCCACCTGATGCCCGAAGCCGAGCAGGCCCAGCGCGTGCTGGCCAAGGCAGCACAGGGGGCGCTGCTGGACCGGCGGCCGGCACCGGCGGAACTGCTGGAGAAATGGCAGCAGACCAAGCGCCGGGTGCGGGCGCTGCATGAGCAAATCTTCTACCGGCCGCTGCTGGCCGCCGCGTCCAACCTGAGCCTGGACGAAGTGCGGCTCAGCCCCGAGGCGGCCCAGGGCCGGCTGGCCGCCTTGGGCTACCAGGATCCGCGCGGCGCCATGCGCCACATTGAGGCGCTGACCGGCGGGGTCAGCCGGAAGGCCTCGCTGCAGCGCCAACTGCTGCCGGTGCTGCTGGAATGGATCGCTTCCGGGGTGGACCCTGATGCCGGGCTGCTGGGCTTCCGGCGGTTGAGCGAACGGCTGGGGGACTCGCACTGGTATCTGGGCATGCTGCGCGACTCGAGCTCCGCCGCCGAACGGCTGTGCCACGTCCTCTCCAGCAGCCGCTTCATCACGGACCTGCTGGAGGTCTCACCGGAATCGACGGCGTGGCTGGGCACGGACAAAGACCTGGTGCCGCTGAGCTTCGACGCCCAGTGGCAGGAGATCCAATCCAAGATGTCCCGCCATCCGGTGCCGGAAGAGGCCATCCGGCTGATCCGGCTGATCCGCCGCCGGGAAACGCTGCGCATAGCGCTCGCCGACTCGTCCGGCCTGCTGGAGCAAAGCCAGGTCGGCGCGGCCTTGTCCGACGCCGACCGGGCTGCAGTGCTCGGGGCCTTGCACGTGGCGGAAACCTCCGTGCTGGAGTCGGAGGAACGGTTGACGGCGCTGCTGGTGGTCGCCATGGGACGCCAGGGCGGACGCGAAATCAGCTACGGCTCGGATGCCGACGTGATGTACGTGCACCGGCCGTTGCCGGGTGCGGATCCCGGCCAGGCCCAGCAGCAGGCGGAGCGCATCGTGGCCCGGATTTCTGCGTTGCTAAAGCAGCCGTGTACTCCGCCGGTGCTGGCCGAGCGGGTGCTGGAGGTGGATGCGGCCCTGCGGCCGGAAGGCAAGAACGGGCCGATGGTGCGGTCGCTGGACTCGTACCGGGAGTACTACCAGCGCTGGTCGCTGGTGTGGGAGGCACAGGCCTTGCTGCGCGCCCGCCCGATGGCCGGAGACGACGCCCTCGCCGAAGACTTCATGGCATTGGTGGATCCGATCCGCTACCCGGCGGAGCTGGCCAGCGACCAAGCCCGCGAGATCCGCCGGATCAAGGCCCGGGTGGAATCCGAGCGGCTGCCGCGCGGCGCCGATCCGGCCCGGCATCTGAAGCTGGGCCGCGGCGGACTCAGCGACGTGGAATGGCTGGTGCAGTTGCTGCAGCTGCAGCACGCCCACGGGCGTCCGGAGCTGCGCACCACCAACACCCTGGCGGCGCTCTCGGCCATCGCCGCCGCCGGGCTGCTGCCCGAGGACGACGCGGCAACGCT
Source organism: Arthrobacter sp. NPDC089319 (assembly GCF_040684925.1). Classification (NCBI taxonomy): domain Bacteria; kingdom Bacillati; phylum Actinomycetota; class Actinomycetes; order Micrococcales; family Micrococcaceae; genus Arthrobacter; species Arthrobacter sp. NPDC089319. The sequence goes on from NZ_JBFBGZ010000007.1 coordinate 57,569, forward strand.
CGGCCGGAGCTGGAGCCTGGCCACCCGGATCCGCTCGGCCAATGTGATCTGGGCCGGTAAGAACTCCGACCTGCTGCCCGCCTCGCGGCGGGACCTGGAAGCGGTGGCGCGCTGGTGCGGGTACGAGCCGGGAAACGCAGCGGCCATCGAGGAAGACTACCTGCGCCTGACCCGGCGCGCCCGCGCCATTTTCGAGCGCTACTTCTACGGTTACGGCACCTGAACTCCCGGCCAGGGCGCTCCGAGCCGCTGCCGGCGGCGGGCAGCCCGGCTCGGCAGGCACCGCCGTCGGGCCAGCCGCTGTGCTTTGATGGCTGCCGGAAGGGGACCGGGCTAGGCTGATGCCGGAACCTAAGCGAAGGAGACTTCAGAGATGACCGACATCGATGTGGTTGGACGCGAGCATCTGGCGGTGGCGGTCGGCTCGCCGCACGGACGCAGTGCGGCCTTGGTGGCCCAGGACGGTCCGCTGCGCCAAACCGTACTCGCACTGAAGGCCGGGGCCGAACTGGGGGAGCACAACGCTCCTCTCGCCGGCACCCTGCTGGTCCTTGAAGGGTCGGTGACCGTGGTCTCCGCGTCCGGACGCATGGCGGTGAACCAGAACCAGCTGGCCGTGATTCCGCAGGAGCGGCACTCGGTGGAAGCATCCGAAGACTCGGTGTTCCTGCTCACCGCCGTCACCGAAACGCACCGCTAGGGCCTGCGCGCGTGCCGTCCGGCCGGCCAGGGGACGGGACCATTCCGGCGGAGGCCTAACGCGCGCAGGTGGCCCGGCCAGGGACGGGACGTGGACGCCCGGCAGTGGCAAAATGTGGCTTATTGGTGGAAACGGAGGATCCACACTCAGCGGCCGTACCCCGCGACCGGTGAAGAACGCGCTCATCGTCGCGCTCGCCCTGTTCCTGGTGCTCCTGGTGATACTGCGCATCGGTGTCGCCTATTCGTTCGTGCTCACGGTCACCGCGCTGGTGTTCGTTGGCGTGGTGGCCATATTCCGCAAGGCGCTGGGCCGTTAGCGGGTGTCGACGCACGAAAGCGGCCCGCTGGTTGCCGGAGGGCAATAGCGGGCCGCTTCGAGGAGCTCACGATCGTGCGGACGCCGGGGCTGCCGCACGTCTAGCGCATGCTGGGGCTAGCAGCCGTAGTAGAGCTCGAACTCGTAGGGGTTCGGGCGGGCGGCCAGCGGTGTGATTTCCTCTTCGCGCTTGTAGGCGATCCAGGTGTCGATCAGGTCCTGGGTGAAGACGCCGCCGGCCTGCAGGAACTCGTTGTCCGCCTCCAGCGCCTCGAGCGCTTCCTCCAGCGAACCCGGAGCCTTCTGGATGTCCTTGGCTTCCTCGGCGGGCAGCTCGTACAGGTCCTTATCGATCGGGTCGGCCGGCTCGATGCGGTTCTTGATCCCGTCCAGGCCTGCCATCAGCTGGGCGGCGAAGGCCAGGTAGGGGTTGGAGCTGGGGTCGGGAGCGCGGAACTCGATGCGCTTGGCCTTGGGGTTGGAACCGGTGATCGGGATGCGGATGCCGGCCGAGCGGTTGCCTTGCGAGTAGACCATGTTCACCGGGGCCTCGAAGCCCTTGACCAGCCGGCGGTAGGAGTTCACCGTGGGGTTGGTGAACGCGAGCACGGCGGAAGCGTGCTTGAGCAGGCCGCCGATGTACCAGCGGGCGGTGTCGGACAGGCCGGCGTAGCCCTTCTCGTCGTAGAACAGGGGCTCTCCGCCGGTCCACAGCGACTGGTGGCAGTGCATGCCGGAACCGTTGTCACCGAAGACGGGCTTGGGCATGAAGGTGGCGGACTTGCCCCAGGCATCGGCCACGTTCTTGACGATGTACTTGAACTTCAGCAGGTCGTCGGCGGCGTGCGTCATGGTGCTGAACCGGTAGTTGATCTCGGCCTGGCCGGCGGAGCCGACTTCATGGTGGGACCGTTCCACTTCGAGGCCGACGGCGTCCAGTTCCACGCAGATCGCGTCGCGCAGGTCGGCCTGCTTGTCGGTGGGGGCCACCGGGAAGTAGCCGCCCTTGACCGGGGTCTTGTAGCCCTGGTTGCCGCCTTCTTCCTTCTTGCCGGAGTTCCAGTGGGCCTCGACCGAGTCCACCTTATAGAAGGAGTGCTCCGGGCTGGACTGGTAACGGACGTCGTCGAAAATGAAGAATTCGGCTTCCGGGGCGAAGAACGCGGTGTCGGCGATCCCGGTGGATGCAAGGTACGCCTCGGCACGCTCGGACACGCCGCGCGGGTCGCGGTGGTACGGGTCGCCGGTTCGCGGGTTCACGATGGAGAAGTTCAGGGCCAGCGTCTTCTCCACCCGGAACGGATCGATGAATGCGGTGGTGACATCCGGGATCAGCTGCATGTCGGATTCGGCGATGCCCTGGAAACCGCGGATCGAGGAGCCGTCGAAGAGCTGCCCGTTCACGAAGAAGTCGGCGTCAACGGTCTTCGCGGGCACGTTGAAGTGCTGCTGGACGCCTGGCAGGTCGGTGAAACGGATATCGACGAACTTGACGTCTTCGTCGGCGATGTATGTGAGGACCTCGTCCGCATTCTTGAACATCGGGTCATGCTCCTTACGCATTCTGGGGGAACCTGCCTCCGCTCTACGGGGCGGCAACAGTTACAACAGTAGAAGCAGGGAATTTCCCGTCAGTGTCGCAATTGTTTCGGGCAGGTTACTTAAATCGATGTGCACTGCAAGTTTAGCGGCAGCGGGCCGACGGCTTTGCCAGCAGTTGCGGGAGGTCCGGCCGCTCCGGGAACCAGCGCCATCGTCGACCGGTAAACTTGAGGGGTGGTAAGTAGACGCGATCTTGGTTCCTGGCTTGAAGGCCCCCCGCAGTCCAACATGCAGCAATGGCCCGGCCAGCGGCTTGGGCTGCCCCAATCCGGCAGCGGATCGATTGCCCGCCCGGGGCGCCGGATCGTGGCGCTGCTGATCGACTGGCTGCTCTGTTATGCGATCGCTAACGCGTTCCTGGGCGGCGGCCAGCTTTCCATCCTGGCTGTGTTCGCCGTCGAGCAGTTGCTGCTGGTGGGAACCCTGGGCTACAGCATCGGCCACCGGCTGCTCGGCATCCAGGTGCGCAAACTCGACGGCTCCGCTCCGGGACTGATGCCCGCGGTGGTCCGCACCATCCTGTTGTGCCTGGTGATTCCGGCGGCCATTTTCGACGCCGACCAGCGCGGCCTGCACGACCGGGCCATGGGCACCATCCTGATCCGCCGCTGACGCGGCCAGCGTCGCGTGCAACCGCAGGCGGACGCAGACAAAATCAACTCCTGATATGCGAGAGGGGCTGCCGGTTCAGAACCGGCAGCCCCTCTCGCATATCTAGGGAAGGATCAGCGTCCGCGCATGGCCTTGCGGTCCGGGCGGGCCTTGAACGGGTCCACGCCCTTCGGGATCGGCAGCTTGCTGCTGCCCAGGGCCTGCAGCCGCTTGTCCACGGCGCTGACCTCCTGCTTGGTCAGTTCCTTCTTGAGCTTCTGCACGGTCTTGGCCACCTTGCTCAGCTCCACCTGGCCCTCGCCGCGGCCGGTCTCGATCACATGAATCTTGACGTTGGGCAGAATGCGGCGCAGCCTGCGGCGCTCCGACTCCACCAACTGGCGCACGCGGTGCGAGGGACCCTCGGTGACCAGCACAATGCCGGGGCGGCCCACGGCACGGAACACCGCGTCCTGGGTCCGGGGATTCACGGCCACCGGCTGGTCCTGCAGTATCCAGCCGCGGCGCAGGACGCTCAGGGCCGCTCCGGAAGCACCCGGCTGGCCTTCAATCTGCGAGAACGCAGCACGTTCGGCGCGGCGGGACAGGATGAAGGTGGCAGCCAGCACGCCCAGCGGGATGGAGATGATCAGCAGCGTGATCCAGTTGTTGATCAGCAGGCCGACGGCCAGGCCCACGGCGACGATGCCGAGGAAGGCCAGCAGCATGAACCAGACAACGTTCGGGTCGTTGCGCCGGGTCATTTGGAAGACCTGGCCGATCTGCTTCAGCCGGCCGGGCTGCTTGTTGGCTTTGGACGGCTTCTCAGCCTTGGGCTTGCGTGAGAAGAGACCCCGTTTCGGGGCATCGGAATCGGTGCGATTGGCCATAATGTTCAATTCTATCGTGACGGACGGGTCGCTCGCGCGCCTTCTCGGGACACGGCAACGGTCCGGCAGCCTGGCGGCCCCCGGACCGTGGTTCCAGCCGGTTCAGCTAGCGGGAAGCAACCAGCGTGGCGGCTTCCTGACGGGTGCTGCCGGATTCGCCGATGTGGGCCAGCTCGGGCGGAAGGTCCAAGCCCTTCTTACGCATGGCGGTGGCCCACAAGCGGCTGGCCCGGTAGGACGAGCGCACCAGCGGCCCGCTCATCACACCCAGGAAGCCGATCTCCTCGGCCTCCTGGCTCAGCTCGACGAATTCCTCGGGCTTGACCCAGCGCTCCACCGGGTGGTGGCGCTCGGTCGGGCGCAGGTACTGGTTGATGGTGATCAGGTCGCAGCCGGCGGCGTGCAGGTCGCGCAGCGCCTCGGAGATCTCTTCGCGGGTCTCGCCCATCCCCAGCATCAGGTTGGACTTGGTCACCATGCCCTGGTCGCGGCCCTGGGTGAGGACGTCCAGCGAGCGGTCGTAGCGGAACGCGGGGCGGATGCGCTTGAAGATCCGCGGCACGGTCTCCAGGTTGTGCGCGAACACCTCCGGCTTGGCCTCGCAGATCGCGGTGATGTGCTCGGGCTTGCCGGAGAAGTCCGGGATCAGGATTTCGACGCCGGTGCCCGGGTTGAGTTCGTGGATCTTCCGGATGGTCTCGGCGTAGAGCCACACGCCCTCGTCGGCCAGGTCGTCGCGGGCCACGCCGGTGACGGTGGCGTAGCGCAGGTTCATCTGCTGCACCGACTGGGCCACCTTGGTGGGCTCCAGAACGTCAAGCGGCGACGGCTTGCCGGTGTCGATCTGGCAGAAATCGCAACGCCGGGTGCACTCGGAGCCGCCGATCAGGAACGTTGCCTCGCGGTCTTCCCAACACTCAAAGATATTGGGGCAGCCTGCCTCTTCGCAGACCGTGTGCAGCCCTTCCTTTTTGACCAGGTTCTTCATGCCCACGTACTCGGGGCCCATGCTGACCTTGGCCTTGATCCAATCCGGCTTGCGCTCCACGGGGGTTGCGGCATTGCGGGCCTCGACGCGCAGCAAGCGGCGTCCTTCGGGGGCGAGCGTCACAGCATGGCTCCTTCGGTCTGGCGGTAGCCAGGGTCGGTGTCGGTGGCCGCGGGGCCGGGGGTAGCGGCCTTGACCAGCGAGGTTTCGTACGAGCGGAGTTCCGCCTCCACCCGGTCGGCGATGTCGGCCGGCGCGACGTCCAAGCCGGTTTCGGCCTGGATGGTGGTGGTGCCGGCATCGGTGATGCCGCAGGCAATGATCTGGCTGTAGGGCGCCAGATCATTACGACAGTTCAAGGCAAAGCCGTGCATGGTCACCCGGTGATTGACACGGATGCCGATTGCGGCGATCTTGCGGGCCGGGCCGCGCTCGTCGGCGTCGATCCACACGCCTGACCGGCCCTCGATCCGCGTGCCTGTTACGCCGTAATCTGCGAGCACATTGATCAGGACCTGCTCCAGGATGTCCACGTAGCCGGCCACCTTGGTGGGATCGGGGAGGGCCACAATGGGGTAACCCACCAGCTGGCCGGGCCCGTGCCAGGTCAGTTTGCCGCCGCGGTCCACGCTGACCACGGGGGTGCCGTCCAGCGGCCGTTCGTGCTCTTCGGTCCTCTTTCCGGCGGTATACACCGGGCTGTGTTCCAGCAACAGCACCGTACTGGGGGCGGAACCCGCCACCACTTCAGCGTGCAGCCGGCGTTGCAGCGCCCAGCCTTCTTCATAGTCGACGTAGTCAGGGGCAAATCCCACCCGCGAAAACTCAAGTGCCATCCCGCAAGCCTACGCTCCGGCGACCGGCAGTTCTATTTGTGTACCGGAGCGGGCTGTGGATAACGCCAGCGCACCGTCGCCGAACGGAGTAGAAGTAAGGCATGGACGACGACGAGCGGACAGACGGCACGGCCCTCGCCGGGCAGGAACCGCCGCGTCCGGCGGCACCGGGATTCATCGTGCAGCGGTGGCTCGGCAGCGGCGCCTCGGCATCGGTGTGGCTGGTCCGGGAAGCGGCGACAGGTACCGAGTATGCCTTGAAGGTGCTGTCGGACCCGCGCGGCTCTGCTGCAAACCACGACGACGCCGGTGCGCCGCCGATGACGCGGCGTGCGGCGCTCCATGGGCCGGCTGCCGAGGCCGGCAGGCCTGCGCCCTGGGCCGTGGTCAGCAACACGCCGCTGGTGGTGACCACCGTTGCTGCGGCGGACCGCGAATCGGCCTTGTTGGCGGGCGGGCGGCATGAGCACCTGCTGCAAACGCATGGTCAGGCGGCTACGGACCGGGGCCCGGGGCTGCTGCTGGAATATGCCGCCGGTGGTTCGCTGGCGGCGCTCGTCGCCGCCCGGGGCCCCTTGTCGGTGGGCGAAGCGGTGACCATCCTGACTCCGCTGGCCAGTGCCCTCGACTACTTGCATGGCACCGGAGTGGTCCACGGCGATGTCTCGCCTGGCAACGTGCTGTTCACGGCGGTGGGCAAGCCGTTGCTGGCCGATCTGGGCGCTGCGCGTGCGCTGGGCAGCGATAAGCCGCCGGCGGCAGGCACGCCCGGGTTCAGTGCGCCGCACCGGATGCCGGCCGAGGGCGGGCTGGACCCAGAAGCGGACGTCTACGCACTGGCTGCCATCGGTTGGTTCTGCCTCACCGGACGGGTGCCGGGTGCCACTGCACATCGCCCGCCGCTGGGCGCGTTGGTGCCTGATGTGCCGGAGGAGCTGGTTGCCCTGCTGGAAGAAGGACTGGCGGAGCGTGCGAACGAGCGCCCGTCGGCGGCAGAGTTCGCCCGGCGCGTGATCAGGACCGCGCGCCCCGAGGCGCTAAACCTGACCGCGTCGGCACATCGCTCCGTGGCCAGCCAACTGTTGACCCGGCGCCAGAGGGAGGGGAAGCGGGCGGGCCGGCCGGACAAAAAGCCCACGCCGTTGCCCGGGCTGCGGTCCCGGCCCCGGATCCGCACGCGGCTCCCGCTGCCGTCGCGGCTGCGGCTGCGGGAGCGTGACACAGGAGGACGTGAACAACATCTGCCCGCCGCCGTCGACGCCCGGCCAGCCGCCGGACGACGGTGGGGCAGGGCGGTGCTCGCGCTGACAGCCGTGGCTGCGGCGGCGGGGTTGACCCTCGCAGCGGTGAGCAGCTCCGCGCCGCCGAGTGCCCGGGAGGCGGCGCAAGTTGCCGGCGGCGGCCAGTCCGTGCAGCAGGTTGCCGCGGCGCAGCGTGAAGGACGGGCTGTGGCACCGCCGGAGGCACGGACCATGCCGGCGGACCTTGAGCAGGCACTGCATGGCGACGACGCGGCCGCGGCCGTGCCCGCTCTGGCATGGTTGCGTGCCGAAGCCCTGCGTACCCGGTCTGCCACACTGCTCGAGCGGGTCAATGTGGCCGGAACCGCCGTCATGGACACCGACCGGGATATCGTCGCGGCGCTGACCGAGGCGGGCGATTGGCTGCAGGACTTCGAGACCACTCTCGAGGACCTCACGGTTGACCCGGCAGCACCAGCGTCGGGCCAACCGGTCATGGTGGCTGCGACGGTCATCACGGCGCCGTTCCGCCAGTTGAGGGCCGATGGCAGCGTGGTGCAGGACCACACCGATCCCAGCATGCAGCGGATTCAGCTGGAACTGGTCCGGCAGGACGCCGGTTGGCTCATCCAAGCAGTCCATGAAACGCCGCCGCCCCGATGACCCGAGGGCGGCTGCTGGCCGTGACTAAGATCGAGGCATGACTTTATCCAGCTACTTCCGCTACCCGCACGTGCACGCCGATCTGGTCACGTTCGTCGCCGAGGACGATGTGTGGGTGGGCCCGCTTGCCGGGGGCAGGGCGTGGCGGGTTTCGTCACTTCAAATGCCGGCCAGGAACCCCAAATTTTCGCCCGACGGCCAGAGTCTGGTCTGGGGAGTGGTGCAGGCCAGCGCGCCGGAGGCAGTGACCGCCTCCGTCGACGGCGGCGGCTTCCGCCAGCTGACCTACTGGGGACATGCCTCCACCAAGGTCAAAGGATTCACGCCCCAAGGCGATGCCCTGGTGACCAGCTCGTTCCAGCGTGAAGAATCGCGCCACACCTGGGCCTACGCCGTGCCGCTGGACGGCTCCGGCGCCCGCGCGTTGCCTTATGGCCCGGTTGAGTCCGTCGCGTTTGGGCCGGAGCTTGGCGACGAGCGGCCCGTGGTGGTCGGCAGCGTGCTCTCGCGCGAACCGGCCTGGTGGAAGCGCTACCGCGGTGGCACGGCCGGAAAGCTGTGGATCGACCGCGATGGAGGCGGCGAATTCGGGCGCCTCGCTGCTGAGCTGGACGGGAACCTGGCCGATCCGATGTGGGTCGGAGACCGGGTAGCGTTTCTCAGCGACCATGAAGGCCACGGCAACCTGTATTCGGTGCGTCCGGACGGGGCGGACCTGCGCCGGCACACCGATCATGACGGCTTTTACGTCCGCCATGCCTCCACGGACGGCACCCGGGTGGTCTTCGAGTCCGCCGGAGAACTGTGGCTGCTCGATTCCCTGGCGGCGGAGCCGCGCCGGATTAACCTCACGTTGGGGTCGGCCTCGACCGGCCGGCGCAGCCGCCCTCTCAATGTGGCCCAGCACTTGGCGTCGGCCGTGCCGAATCCGAAGGGAACCGCGTCCGTCATCGAGGCGCACGGGACAGTGCACTGGCTGACCCATCGGGACGGTCCTTCCCGTGTGGTGGAGTCCACGCCGGGCGTCCGGGCGCGGCTGGCGCGGCCGCTGGGTGACTCGCGCGTGGTCTACGTTGCCGACCACGGGGGCGAAGAAGCTCTCTACATCCGCCAGGTTTTCGAACAGCTTCCCCCGCCGGAGGCGACTGCCCCCGCCGAAGCCAGCGCGGCGCCCGCGGATCCGGAGCCGGTCGGCTTGCCGCGCCCGGTCTCGGCCTCCGCCGTCGTCAATCCGACCCAATCCCAACCCATTGTGGAAGTGCGCTCCGGCGGTAAGCAGAGCGGCCGTGGGGATGTCCAGGAAGCCGAGGCACGTTCGGCCGCGCCGCTGGCCCCGCAACAGTTGCGCCGGGTGGAACTGCCTGGACCGGACCGGGTGAGCGCGCTCGCAGCCAGCCCGGACGGCACTTTGGCGGCGGTGGCCACCGAGTACGGACAGTTGCTGGTCCTGGACGCGGAGAGCGGGGAGCTGCGCCGGCTCGCGGGCACCGACCACGGGGCGGTCAACGAACTGGCCTTCTCACCCGATTCACGCTGGATCCTGTGGGCCGAGCCGGTGACGGCGGAAGGCACCCGCACCCGGCTCCGGCTGGTCCGGGCGGACGGCACGGGAAACATCATCGATGTCACCGATGGACGCTTCCGCGACCACGGACCGGCCTTCACCCCCGATGGCAAGTTCGCAGCCTTCCTCTCCGAGCGGAGCTTCGACCCGGTCTATTCCACCCACAGCTTCGATCTGGGTTTCCCCTCATCGACCAAGCCGTTCCTGGTGGCCCTGGCCGCCGCCACCCCCTCGCCGTTCGGCCCCTCGGTGCATGGCACGTTGCCGGATGCGCCGCCAGCGGGGGAGAAGGACCAAGACGGCCCGCCGGACAGCGGCGAGGCCAAGCCCGCCGCCGCGGAGATCGCGGTGGACGCCGAGCGGCTGGCCGAACGGATCATCCCGGTCCCGGTCCAGCAGGGCCGCTACACACGCCTCACCGCGGTGGACGGTGCGCTGCTGTGGCTGGCCAGTGATCCCGCCGGTGTCACCGGAGAAGGACGAGCGTCGGCCGAGGATGCGGAGCAATCGCAGCGGCTGGAGCGGTTCGACCTCTCACGTCGCGAGGTTTCCGTGCTGGTGCCGGCCCTGGATGCTTACGAACTGTCGCAGGACCGCAAGCGCCTGGTGTACGTGCACAAGTCGCAGGTCAGGGCCGTGCCCGCCGCCGGAAAAGTCGACGACGATTCGCCGGAGAGCGTGCTGGTGGACCTGAGCCGGATCCGGCTCACGCTGGAGCCGCTCAAGGTCTGGGGTCAGGCCTTCGAGGAGGCCTGGCGGCTGCAGCGCGACTTCTACTGGGCCGAGGACATGGCGGGTTTGGACTGGCAGGGCGTCTACGATCGCTACCGGCCGCTGGTGGAACGCCTCGGTTCCCACGATGACCTGGTGGACCTGCTCTGGGAGCTGCACGGCGAACTCGGCACCTCGCACGCCTACGTCATGCCTGCCCCGGTCACCGAACCCGGCGCCGGCAAGCAGGGTCTGCTGGGCGCCGATCTGGTGCGGACCGACGCCGGATGGACCGTACACAAGATCCTGGCCGGGGAATCCTCGGATCCGCTGGCGCTGTCTCCGCTGACTGCGCCGGGCGCGGCCGTCCAGCCGGGCGACGTGATTGCCGCCGTGGATGGAATCCCGGTGGATCCGCTCGCCGGGCCTGCGCCGCTGCTGGTGGGCGCCGCCGGCAAGACGGTCGAACTGACCATCGTCAACGGCACCGGCAGCCCGGAAGCCGGCCTGCAGCGGCGGATTGCGGTGATCCCGATCCGCGACGAGGAGCGGCTCCGGTACCAGAACTGGGTCGCCGGCAACCGCCGGAATGTCCGTGACGCATCGAATGGACGCTTCGGCTACCTGCACATCCCGGACATGGTGGCCCGCGGCTGGGCGCAATTGCACCGTGATTTGGACGTGGAGACGGCCAAGGACGCCCTCATCATCGATGTCCGGCGCAACCGGGGCGGCCACACCTCGCAGCTGGTGGCCGAACTGATCGGCCGCAAAGTCAACGCCTGGAACCTCGCGCGCGGCGAGCAGCCGGGCACCTATCCTGCACACGCTCCGCGGGGCCCGGTCGTCGTGCTCACGGATGAATATGCCGGTTCCGACGGAGACATCATCACGCAGGTGAGCAAGCTGCGTGGCATCGGCCCGGTGATCGGGACGCGGACCTGGGGTGGAGTGGTCGGCATCGACGCGAAGTTTGCGCTGGCCGACGGCACCGGAGTCACGCAGCCGCGGTATGCGTTCTGGTTCACGCAGGGCGTGGGCTGGGGCGTGGAGAACTGTGGCGTGGAACCGGACATCGAGGTGCCGTTCCCGCCGCACGCGTATGGCGCGGGGGAGGACCCGCAGTTGGAGCACGGGGTGGGGATTCTCAAGGAGATGCTGGGCGAACTGCCCACCGACCAGCCACCGTCGCGCGCCGGCTACCCCATGCTGCGCCCCGGACCGCTGCCGCCGCGGCCGCAGGATGTGCGCTGACCTCCGCTAGCGAACAAGGCCTGAACGGGAGGAACCCCGGCGCATCAACGATGCGCCGGGGTTCTTCCGCCATTCAGGTTCGCGACTAGCTGGCCAGGGTAGCGTCCAGCGTGATGCTGGGAACCGAGGCCAAGGCGCCGGATACCGGACAGTTCTCCTTGGCGCCGGTGGCCAGGCGCTGGAAGTCATCCTCGCTGATGCCGGGCACGGTGGCGTTGACGGTCAGGCGAATTTCGGTGATGCCGGTCCCCGGGACGAAGTCCACTGCCGCCGAGGTCTTGATGCTCTCCGCGGTGGTGCCGTTTTCCTTGAGCATGTTGCTGAACTGCATCGAGTAGCAGGTGGCATGGGCGGCGGCCAGAAGCTCTTCGGGGCTCGTCTTTCCTTCGGCCTGCTCCGCCCGTGCCTTCCAGGTGACCTCGTAGGTGCCGATTCCAGACGTTTCGAAAGTCGTCTGGCCACTGCCGGTGAAGAGATCGCCCTTCCATTCGGTGCTGGCAGAACGTGTTGCAGCCATGTGTCCTCCTTGGTTGAAGTTCTCTGTTGCGTTCCATGCCGGTCCGGCCGAAAGCGGCCGGTGCCGTCCTTTTCATACTAGGGGAGTTGCCACTGCCTGTCCGGCGGCCCCGGCTTAAGCCACTGCGGCCGGCCCTAGTCTCGGGGCCGGCCGCAGTGTCAGGAGCTTTAGAGGGTCAGTTCCACAAGGTCGCGATCGCGACGTTCAGGAGCGCCAAGCCGCCGACGGAATGCGCCAGACCGGCCGAAATCGGTTCGCCCGCCTTGTACTTGCGGCGGCCGATGAACGCGAGGACGAGAACCACAAGCGCGATGACAAGCTTGATGGTCAGCTTCACATAGTTTGCATCCAAATCCATGGCCGGAATCAGACCCATCATAATGACGCCGGTGATGACCTGCAGCGCGGCGCCGTCGAACTGGCGCGGGTGAACGGTGGGCTTCTTCATGTTGCCGATCCAGATGCCGACGATCATGGCCGCACCGACGACGTGCAGGAAGACGAGAATGCTGTAGAGGATGTCCATAGGCCCAGCTTAGCGGCCGGCAGCGGGCGCCAATCCGCGGCATGCCGCGGGAAACCGAATATTTCTACTGGGTGTAGTAGCAGCCGGAGTGGAGACGAAACAGCGGCGGGCTGTGTCCAAGAGTGAACGCAGCCCGCCGCCGATTCGCGCGTGGTGCCGACCGAACGGGCTAGAGGCCCAGGTCTGCCTCGAACTGCCCGGCTTCCAATCGTGCCCGCAGCGTCTGCAGGAAGCGTCCCGCATCCGCGCCGTCGACCAGGCGGTGGTCGTAGGTCAGCGAGAGGTACATCATCGACCGGATAGCGATCGAATCGTCGCCGTTCTCATCTTGGACCACCACGGCCCGCTTGACGATGCTGCCGGTTCCGAGGATGCCCACCTGCGGCTGGTTGATGATCGGGGTGTCGAACAGGGCCCCGACGCTGCCGATGTTGGTGATGGAGAACGTGCCGCCGGAGAGCTCGTCCGGACCGATCTTGTTGCTCCGGGTGCGGGCCGCGACGTCGGCAATCTTGCCAGCCAGACCGGCGAGGTTGAGGTTGCCGGCATCGTTGATGACCGGTACCAGCAGGCCCTTGTCGGTATCGACCGCAATCGCCAGGTGCTCGGCGTTGTGGTAGGTGATCTCCTGCTTTTCCTCGTCGTACTCGGCGTTCAGCTTCGGGTGCTGCTTGAGCGCCTCCGCCACTGCCTTGGCGATGAAGGGCAAGTAGGTCAGCTTGACGCCGTTTTGATCCTGGAAGGACTTCTTGGCGCGTTCGCGGAGTTTGACCACCTTGGTCATGTCGATCTCGTGGACCTGGGTGAGCTGCGTGGATGCGTCCAGCGACTCGCGCATACGGCGGGCAATGACCTGGCGGATCCGCGGTGCCTTCTCGACCGTGCCGCGCTTGGCCGAGGCTGCTGCCTGGGCCGGAGCGCCTGCGGAGGCTGCGGCGGGAGCCGCCGGCTTGGCGGCGGCTTCGGCTGCTTCGAGCACGTCCTGCTTGCGGATGCGTCCGCCCACGCCGGTGCCCTTGACGGTGGACAGGTCCACCTTGTGCTGGTTGGCCAGTTTGCGGACCAGCGGGGTGACGTAGCCGGCGTCGGAGGCTGCAGCAGCCTCGGCCGGGGCCGGCGCCGCCTCCGGGGATTCGGCGGCAGGCGCCTCGGCCTTGGGTGCTTCTGCCTTGGGTGCTTCGGCGGCGGGCTGTTCGGCCTGGGCCGGCTCCTTCACCGGGGCCTCGCGGTCCTGGGCCGGCGCGGCGGCAACCGGCTCGGCTTCCTTCGGTTCCGCCTTGGCGGGAGCGGCACCGGTGCCGATGATGGCCAGCACGGAACCGACTTCGGCGGTCTCGTCCTCGGCGACCTTGATCTCCTGGACCGTGCCGGCCACCGGAGACGGAATTTCGGTGTCGACCTTGTCGGTGGAGACCTCGAGCAGCGGCTCGTCGACCTCAACCGTGTCGCCCACCTGCTTCAGCCAGCGGGTGACGGTACCTTCGGTGACGCTCTCGCCCAGGGCCGGGAGGGTGACTTCGGTGCCTTCGCCGGAACCGGCGGCCGGGGCTTCCTCGGCGGGAGCCTCCTGCTGGGGCTCCTCCTGCTTCGGGGCTTCCTGCGCGGGAGCCTCCTGCTGCGGCTCTTCTGCCGGGGCTTCCTCGGCGGGAGCCTCTTCTGCGGCCTGGCCGGAACCGGAACCGTCGCCGATGCGCACCAGCGGGGCTCCGACGTCGGCGGTCTCGTCCTCGGCTACCAGGATCTCTTCAATCACGCCGGCTACGGGAGAGGGGATTTCGGTGTCGACCTTGTCGGTGGAAACCTCGAGCAGCGGTTCGTCGACTTCGACGCGGTCGCCGACCTGCTTCAGCCAGCGGGTCACAGTGCCTTCGGTGACGCTTTCACCGAGGGCGGGCAAGTTCACGGTTTCAGACATGTCGTCCCCGTTCTCCTTTGAGTCTATTTTCCGGACTGGCCGGTACATCGAGTCTTATTCTTGAGCCTAGTGCACCCGTCCGGTGGGGACGGGTGCACTAAGGGAAGCTTGTTATCCGTGCAGCGGACGGCCGGCCAGGGCCATGGCGGCTTCGCCGAGCGCCTCGTTCTGAGTCGGGTGCGCGTGGATCAGTGCCGCAACATCCTCCGGGTACGCTTCCCAGCTGACGATCAGCTGCGCTTCGCCGATCTGCTCACCGATGCGGCCGCCGATCATGTGCATGCCGACGATGGGGCCGTCCTTCTCGCGGACCATCTTGATGATGCCGCTGGTGCCCAAGATGGAGCTCTTGCCGTTGCCGGCCAGGTTGTACTCGACCGTCTCCACGTTGTCCTTGCCGTACTTCTCTTCGGCCTGCGGCTGGTTCAGCCCGACGGAGGCGATCTCCGGATCGCAGTAGGTGACCTTCGGAACGTTGATGTCCTCGATCACGGCAGGCTTGTTGCCGGCGATTTCCTCGGCCACGAAGATTCCCTGCTGGAATCCGCGGTGTGCCAGCTGGACGCCCGGGACAATGTCGCCGACGGCGTAGATGTTGCCGACGCCGGTGTGCAGGCGCTCGTTGGTGATCACGAAGCCACGGTCAACAGTGACGCCGGCTTCCTCGAAGCCCAGCCCGGCAGTGCTCGGGCCGCGGCCCACTGCCACCAGCAACAGGTCGGCCTCGAACGTCTTGCCGTCGGCCAGCGTGACCACTACGCCGTCGTCGTTCTGCTCCACCTTGTCGAAGAAGACGCCGGTGTTGAACTTGATGCCGCGCTTCTTGAAGGCGCGCTCCAGCTGCTTGATGATGGCCGGGTCCTCGTTCGGGACCAGCGAGGGCAGGCCCTCGACGATGGTGACGTCCACCCCGAAGGACTTCCAGACGGAGGCGAACTCGACGCCGATCACACCGCCGCCGAGGATCACCGCGCTCTTGGGCAGGGTGTCCATCTGCAGTGCGTGGTCGGAGGTGATGACCTTGCCGCCGATTTCGAGGCCGGGGAGCGTCTTCGAGTAGGAGCCGGTGGCCAGAACGATGTTCTTGCCCTTGTAGGCGGTGCCGTCGACCTCGACGGTGTCCGTGCCGACGAGCTTGCCTTCACCCTCGATGACGGTGATGCCCTTGGACTTGATCAGGCCGGTGAGGCCCTTGAACTTGCCGGCAATGATGCCGTCTTTGTAGGCGTTGACGGCGGCCATGTCGATCGAGTCCATGCTCAGGTTCACGCCGTACTTCGAGGCGTCCTTGGCGTGGTCGGCCAGCTCGGCCGAGTGCAGCAGAGCCTTGGTGGGGATGCAGCCGTTGTGCAGGCAGGTGCCGCCGAGCTTGGCCTTCTCCACCAGGCCGACGGTGAAGCCCAGTTGCACGGCGCGCAGGGCCGCGGCATAACCGCCGCTGCCGGCGCCGAGGACCAGGATGTCGAATTCTTGCGCTGTTGCCGAATCGGCCACGTGAACGCTCCCTCGCGTGTTCGTAACGTGTGGTGACACGTCGATGAGTTGATTGGGTTGAAGATCGAAGTTGGTTTGGTTTTCACCTTAGCGGTACCGCATATCATCATCTACTTGGTGACAGCACCAAAGGGCCCGATTGTGGGCGGATTCACGCCGAAAGGTGGGCGGCGATACAGGCCTCAGGCGCTGCGGGCGACCACATCCTCGGCGTAGGCCACCAGGGTGCGCACTGCGACGCCGGTGCCCTCCTTCGGGGTGTAGCCGTGCGGCGAGCCTTCGTTGAAGGCCGGACCGGCAATATCCAAGTGCGCCCAGGGGATGCGCACGCCGGCAGTTTCGCCCACGAACTCGCGCAGGAAGATCGCGGCCGTCAGCATGCCGCCGTACTTGTCGCCCATGTTGGACAGGTCTGCCACCTGGGAATCCAGGCCGGAGCGCAGTTCCTCCGGCAGCGGCATTGGCCAGAACAGTTCCCCCGCCCGGTCCGCGGCAGCCTTCACGGCGTCCCGCACGGGTTCTTCGCCCATGACCGCGCCCACCCGGCTTCCCAGCGCAACCATCTGTGCACCGGTCAAGGTGGCGACGTCCAGCAACACGTCGGGATGTTCCTCGCTGGCCGCGGCCAGCCCGTCGGCCATCACCAGCCGGCCCTCGGCGTCGGTGTTGAGGACTTCCACCGTCTTGCCGCCGTACATGGTGAGTACGTCGGAGGGACGGGAGGCGGTGCCCGAGGGCATGTTCTCCGCCAGGCACAGCCACGCGGTGGCCTTCACCGGCAGGCCCAACTCGGCGATCGCCAAAACAGCATTGAGAACGACGGCGGCGCCCGCCATGTCGCACTTCATCGTCATCATGCCGGCAGCGGGCTTGAGCGACAGGCCGCCGGAGTCGAACGTGATGCCCTTGCCGACGAAGGCGAGCTTCGCCTTGGCCCGGGCCGGGGCATATTCAACCTTGACTAACCGCGGCGGCCGCGTCGATCCCTTGCCGACGCCGGTCAAGCCGCCGTAGCCGTCCTTCTCCAGTTTGTCCTCGTCCAGGACCGTGACCTTGACCGGCAGGCCCTTAGCCAGCTGTGCAGCTGCCGAGGCGAAAGACTCGGGGTAGAGGTGGCTCGGCGGCTGGTTGACCAGGGAGCGCGTCGCATTGACCGCCCGTCCCAGCACGGAGGCCCGCTTGAGTGCTTTGGCCAGTTGCTTGTCGCCGGCAACCGGCGTGAGCACCGTGGCTTCGGCGACCGGGCGGCGGCCATCGTTTTCGCGGCTGCGGTGCTCATTGAAGGCATAGGCGCCGAGCGCGGCGCCTTCGGCCACGGCCGTGGCTTCGGCCACGGTGGCCGCCGGCAAGCCCAAGGCCACCGACCGGACCCCGACCAATTGGCGCACCGCAGAGCCGGCGGCGCGGCGCAGGGTCTCGGTGGTCACGGCATTGCCGGGCGGCAGCTTTCCGACGCCGGCCAACACCAGCACATCCGTGCCCGACTCCGGCAGCCCCGGCAGCCGGTGGACTTCATCGGCTGCGCCGGTGATTCCGAGCAACGGCAGGCTGTCGGCCAAGGCCTGGGCGGACTTGGCTGATAACGGATTCTCCAGCAGGACCGGGCCGTCGCCGCCCTGCCCGACCGCGATGACGAGGGCATCGGACTTGGCTTTTCTGACATCCTTGGCAATGGCGCTGAGCTTAAGCTCGGTCGTGGGGATCACGCAGATCTGTCCTAACTTGTCCTTCAGCCGGCCAGCGCGGAACGGGTGTGGCCGCCGCTCACCGGTTGCATACCGTTGTGTTTACAGTTAGTTGCAGCAGAAAAACCCCACCAGGCGTTCGCCGGAACAGGGCCTGCACCTGTCGATCGTAGTCTCTCGCGCACGGATGCGCTGTTTCGGACGCCTTGTACGAGGTCCACAGCCGCGGAATTTTTCGGCCAGCTCCGGCGCTGGCATGTGTAAAGGCCATGCACGGCAGGGAAGATGATGCCGGAACGGAGGGAAACATTGTTGGATCCGCGGTCGCTGATGTCGACCAACGCTGAGTTGTTCGATTCACCCGCGCTGCGCGGGCTTGACCTCGTGATGGGGTTCACCGGGGCAGCCGAAGCCGGTCACGTGGTGGAGCAGATCGGCGACGAATTGCTCGACGAGCTCGATGCCCAGCTGGTTGCTGCCTTCGATGCCGACCAGCTGGTGGACTACCGCAGCAGGCGGCCCAAAATCACCTTCGCGGGGGATCACTTCACTGACTACGAAGTTCCCGCCATCGAGCTCTACCGGCTGGTCGACGGGCTCGGCACGCCGTTCCTGCTGTTGACCGGTCCCGAACCCGACTACCAATGGGACCGTTTCTCCGGCGCGGTCGTCTGGCTGGCGAACCGGCTCCAGACGCGCTTGGTGGCATGGGTCCAGTCGCTGCCCATGCCGGTGCCGCACACCCGGCCGATTGGTGTCACCGTCCACGGCTCCCGGCAGGATCTGATCGACGGCTTCACCACCTGGAAGCCCCAAGCCGAATTGCAGGCAGGCATCGGGCCGCTGCTGGAAATGCGGCTGGCCGAAGCCGGCCGGGACGTGGTGGGCTATTCCATCCACGTGCCGCACTATCTGGCGGACGCCCAGTACCCGCCCGCCGCCGTCGCCGCCTTGGAATACCTCGGCGCCGCGACGTCGCTGATGCTCCCGACCGACCGGCTGCGCGAGAACGGCCGCGACGTCGAAGGCCAGATCGACCGGCAGGTACAGGACTCAGCCGATGTCCAGCGCGTGGTCGTCCGCCTCGAAGAGCGGTACGACGAATATGCCGGGCACGAAGAGCGCCGTTCCTTGCTGGTCAAGGACAACGAAGAGCTGCCCGACGCCGACGAGCTCGGTGCCGCGGTAGAAGCATTCCTCGCCACACAGCCCGCCGCCGGTGAGGACGGGGGCACGGAGCCTTCCGCCGAGCCCGGAACCTCCGATTAGTCCTGCGCCCCGGCAAGCGGGCAATAATGGAGCAATGGATTCGCGGCGTGCATGGTGGGTGTGGGGAAGCGGAATTTTCGCCTATCTGGTCGCGATCACCCAGCGCACCTCTTTCGGCGTAGCCGGCCTGCAGGCTACCGAACGCTTCGACGCCACCGCCGCCGCGCTGTCGACCTTCACCGTGGTCCAGTTGGTGGTTTACGCAGGGCTGCAGATCCCTGTCGGCCTGATGGTGGACAAGTACGGGCCGCGGATGATGGTGGCCGGTGGAGCCCTGCTGATGTTGGCCGGGCAAACCGCACTGGCCTTTGCCTCGTCCGTGCCGGAGGGGCTGGCAGGCCGCATCCTCGTGGGAGCCGGCGACGCGATGACCTTCGTGTCGGTGCTGAGGCTGTTGCCCAGTTGGTTCAGTGCGAGGCGCATTCCGCTGCTGACCCAGCTCACCGGCCAGCTGGGCCAAATCGGCCAACTGATCAGCGTCATCCCCTTCGTGGCGATCCTGAACCTTGCGGGTTGGACGCCGGCGTTCCTCTCCGTGGCCGCGCTGTCCGCGCTGGCCTTCGTGCTGGCGCTCGCCGTGGTCCGCAATGAGCCGGCGCAACTGAAGAAGCCGTTGCCGCCGACCCTGCGACAGACCGGGGCGTCCCTGGCAGATGCCTGGCGGGAACCGGGCACCAGGCTGGGGCTGTGGACTCATTTCACGGTCCAATTCCCCGCCAATGTCTTCATGCTCATGTGGGGCTACCCCTTCCTCGTCTCCGCCCAAGGTCTCACCCCGGCGGCAGCCTCGGCGCTGATGACGGTAGCCGTGCTGACATCCTTCGTTGCGGGTCCGCTGCTGGGCGGCTGGGTGGGCCGGCATCCGTTGCGACGCTCCACCATGGTCCTGTTGATCATTGGGACCATGTCGGCGGCGTGGCTGTGCGTGCTGCTTTACCCCGGCCCGGCACCGTTCTGGCTGCTTCTGCTGCTGGTGATGGCGGTGTCCGTCGGAGGCCCGGGATCCATGATCGGCTTCGACTTTGCGCGGACGTTCAATCCGCTCAGCCGCGCCGGCACCGCCACTGGCATCGTCAACGTCGGCGGTTTCATTTCGGCGCTGCTGGTGATGTTCGGCATGGGCGTGGTGCTGGATGCGTTGCTGGCCAGCGGTTTCTCGCAGGGCGAGCTGTATGCGCTGGACTCGTTCAAGCTGGCCTTCAGCCTTCAATTCGTCTTCCTGATCGGCGGCACGCTGGCTATATTGACCGTGCGTAAACGGGTGCGGACGCGGATGTCGCACGGCGGGGTCATTGTGCCGCCGCTGCGGGATGCTCTGGCCAGGGACCGGCGCAGGCGCCGCGAACGGATCCGGGAACGCCGGGAGAGCGGCGGAAACCGGCGCGGCTGACCAGCTTCCCTCCACGGAGCCCGCTGCGGCCCCCTTTGTCCACAGGCTCTATCCGATGCATAGCCGCCGAGGTCACTCGGCGGCAGGCTTCTGCCATGGAGAAGAAGAAGATCACGGCCCGCCAGCCCGCCGACGTCCTGGGCTTCGTGCCGCACACGCTGGGATTCATGCCCTCCTCCAGCGTGGTGCTCTTGTCCCTCGCCGGCGGCCGGCTCGGCGCCACTCTGCGCCTGGACCTCCCCGAGAACGGGGAGAGCTGCCAGCTTGATCTGTTCGCCGAGACTGCAGCCGACTACCTGCGCTCCGATGCGGAGGCAGACTCCTCACTGTTAATCCTCTACACCGAACAGGCGTGGCGCACGCCGGACCGGCCGCCTCATGCAAATCTGGTCGCCGCCCTCGGCCGTTCCCTGGCCGACGTTGGGCTGCCGGTCCGCAGCGGCTGGACGGTGGGCACAACGCATTGGCGCGAACTGTACTGCACCGACACCAGCTGCTGCCCGTTGCCCGGGCGCCCAGTGTCGCAGATCCGGGACAGCGCGTTGAACGCCGAACTCGTCTACAACGGCAGCACGTATGCCGCGTCGGCGGCGGAGGCCGCAGCCGAACCGGCACCGGCAACGTCCCGCAGAGACCACCCCGTGGCCGGGGCTAGCCAGGCTGAATCTGCCGACGAACCGTCTGCCGATGCCGCATTCCCGGCCCCGGATCCGCCGGCGGCCCTGCAGGCGGAGGCGGACCAGTTGGCCGAAGGACTTGCCGGAAGCTGGACGTCACCGTCTGTTTTCTTGTCTACCCTCCGCCGGTGGGAGGATGCCTTGACCGCCAACCAAGCGGGAAGCATGACTGCCCAGGCTCAAGCCTTTTTGCTCGCGAGCCTGACCGAGAACGCGGTGCGTGACGCCATCGCCATCTTCGCCTGCAGCGGTCTTGAGAACGCTTTCCTGTGGGCAAGAGCGGCGGGCCTCCTCACCGAGCCAGATCCCCGCACAGCTGGGGAGGCGGAAGCCGAGCCGTTGCCGGAGACCGGCGACTCCGTGGCAGCCCGCGACTTGTCGAAGATCCTGGTCGGTGATTCGCCCCGGGCGCCGGATTGGGAGCGTGTGGACGCCACGGCGCAACTACTAGAGCAGCTACACGCGGTGGGGGCCGGCCACGCGCGCGCCGCGGCCGGAACGCTGCACGCCTGGATTGAATGGGCCAGGGGCCGCGGTTCGCATGCCCATCAGCGCGCCGAAGCGTGCCTGCGTGAACGGCCCGGCTACCGGCTCGCCGAGCTGGTTCGGGAACTGGCGGCCAGCGGGATGCTGCCCATGTGGGCACGCCGGCGGGAGACTGCTTGGCCCGGCCGGAGGCATTTGGCCGCGTAGCCGCGACGGAAGGGGGCCCAAATCCGGTTCTTCCGGCGGACTGAATCGTGAGACAATGGGAACCGAGACCCGGTTGGGTTCGTGTTTCAAACAGCGGTACATCCTTTGGGAATACCGCAGCCGCGGATCAGGTTATGCAATGCAGACCCTGCGTCCGTGACTTTGGTTTGAAATCAAACACGGACTTGACAGGGTCATAGTGGTGTTGCCCGCAGGTAGCGTCACAGACCGCCGTACGAAAGGTTCTCTGTGTCACCGGACAAGAAGACTGTTGCAGCTCCCGATGAGGAGACTGCTGCCTCCGCTCCGAAGAAGTCCGCGACTGCCAAGCGCACCGGCGCCCAGTCAGCGGCAGCGGCAGAAGCCGCTCCCAAGCGGCGCGGCCGGAAGCCGGGTGCCGCCGCCAAGAAGGATGCGGGTGCCGCCGATCCGGCCACGGAAGAAGTCGACGAAAATTCGGACGTAGAGACGGATCCCGCGGACGAAGATGTCGAAGCCACCGAGGAAGCCGGTGCCAAGAAGGGCAAGGAAGGCGAAACCGGTTCCGGCTTCGTCTACTCCGATGCTGACGACGACGACGCTCCCGCCCAGCAAGTAGTCTCCGCCGGTGCCACCGCGGACCCCGTCAAGGACTACCTGAAGCAGATCGGCAAGGTTGCCCTGCTCAACGCTGAGCAGGAAGTCGACCTCGCGCTGCGGATCGAGGCCGGTCTCTTCGCCGAAGAGAAACTGGCCAAGGACGAAGGCACCATGGAAACGCGGCTGCGCCGCGACCTGGAGCAGATTGTCCACGACGGCAAGCGGGCCAAGAACCACCTGCTCGAAGCCAACCTGCGCCTGGTGGTCTCGCTGGCCAAGCGCTACACCGGTCGCGGCATGCTGTTCCTGGATCTGATCCAGGAAGGCAACCTGGGCCTCATCCGCGCGGTGGAGAAGTTCGACTACACCAAGGGCTTCAAGTTCTCCACTTATGCAACCTGGTGGATCCGCCAGGCCATCACCCGCGCCATGGCGGACCAGGCCCGCACCATCCGCATCCCGGTGCACATGGTGGAAGTCATCAACAAACTGGCCCGCGTGCAGCGCCAAATGCTTCAGGATCTGGGCCGCGAGCCTACGCCCGAAGAGCTGGCCAAGGAACTGGACATGACCCCCGAAAAGGTCGTCGAGGTCCAGAAGTACGGCCGCGAGCCGATCTCGCTGCACACGCCGCTGGGTGAAGACGGCGACTCCGAGTTCGGCGACCTGATCGAGGACTCCGAAGCCGTTGTTCCCGCCGACGCGGTCAGCTTCACCTTGCTGCAGGAACAGCTGCACTCGGTGCTGGACACGTTGTCCGAGCGTGAAGCCGGCGTGGTGGCCATGCGCTTCGGCCTGACCGACGGTCAGCCGAAGACCTTAGACGAAATCGGCAAGGTGTATGGCGTCACGCGTGAGCGCATCCGTCAGATCGAATCGAAGACCATGTCCAAGCTGCGGCACCCGTCGCGGTCGCAGGTACTGCGCGACTACCTGGACTGATCCAACAACGCAGCGGCAGGGCCGGCTCCCCGAGAGGGGGCCGGCCCTGCCGGCGTTTAAACCGTCGGCGGTGCTGCCGTTAAACCGTCGGCGATGATGCAGCGGAACAAGCCGCGGATGCCGCCGTCGGAAACTGCCGGGCCGCCGGACAAGCGAAGGGCGCCGTTCCCTCTCCGGGGAACGGCGCCCTTCAACGTGGGTACCTGTCAGGCCATGCCGTGCGCGGTCAGGCTGCGCCGGCAGCTATTCGGCCAGGGCCTATTCGGCGCTGGCGCCGGCCTTTTCGGTCAGGCGGCCGGTTTCGTCCTGCCACTCCGAGGCTTTCGAGCGAAGCTGCGGCTCGTGCTGCCGGGCATGGTGCCCGCAGAAGAGGAGTTCGCCGCCAGAGGAGGCCAGGACCACCCGTACATAGGCCTGAGCGCCACAACGGTCGCAACGGTCCATTGCGGTCAGTTCACGGGGGGCTACTGCTGTTGTCATGATGACCTCCTTACGAGTGCGTCTATCCATACAACCATCCGGACCTCCCAAAACTTCGCATCTTTGGGTCACTTTCGCTCACCGCGTATCACATGTGGGTAACAGCAGGGAGCTGCGTCACATGCTGCGGCTCGGCTCGGCGCGGTGCACCGGTGCGCAGGCAAAGGGGATTAGCCTAGTAACGGTCCGTTATTCGCGGCGGGCCGCGGCTAGGAACCGCAGTTCTGTCTTGCCAAGGAGCACCTTTACACGTGGCGCCAACGAAGTCTGAGTACACCGCACGTCACCTTTCCGTCCTGGAAGGGCTGGAAGCCGTCCGCAAACGGCCGGGCATGTACATCGGTTCAACCGATTCCCGCGGATTGATGCATTGCCTCTGGGAGATCATCGACAACTCGGTGGACGAGGCTCTGGCAGGCTACGGGCAGAGCATTAAGATCACCCTGCACCCGGACGGGGCCGTGGAGATCCACGACGACGGCCGCGGCATCCCGGTGGATATCGAGCCAAAGACCGGTCTGAGCGGCGTCGAAGTCGTGTTCACCAAGCTTCATGCCGGCGGCAAGTTCGGCGGCGGCTCCTACACCGCCTCCGGCGGTCTGCACGGCGTGGGCGCCAGCGTGGTCAACGCGCTGTCCTCCCGGCTGGATGTCCAGGTTGACCGCGGCGGCAAGACCTACGGAATGTCCTTCCGGCGCGGCGAGCCCGGAAAGTTCATCGATCCGGCCAAGGGCCCGGGCCCGGAGTCCACGTTCGAGCCGTTCGTCACCGGCTCCAAGTTGGAAGTCGTCGGCACCGCCAAGCGCGGCGTGACCGGCACACGCATCCGGTATTGGGGAGACCGGCAGATCTTCACCCCGGATGCCAAGTTTTCCTACGAAGATCTGCAGAACCGGGCCCGGCAGACCTCCTTCCTGGTTCCCGGGCTGAAGATCACGCTGCGCGACGAGCGCAGGCTGCCCGGTACCCCCGGCGAAGACGGTCCGTTCGAAGAGGTCTTCCACCACGACGGCGGCATTGCCGAGTTCGTTGACTACCTGGCCAATGACAGTGCCGTCACCGATGTCTGGCGCTTCCACGGTTCGGGCAAGTTCAAGGAAACCGTGCCGGTGCTCGACGAAAACGGGCACAGCAAAATCACCGAGGTCGACCGCGACTGCGAGGTGGACGTGGCCCTGCGCTGGGGCATCGGCTACGACACCACCGTGCGTTCGTTCGTGAACATCATCGCCACGCCCAAGGGCGGCACACACCAGAGCGGTTTCGAACAGGCGCTGCTGAAAACGTTCCGCAAGGTGATCGAGGCCAACGCCCGGAAGCTGAAAGCGGGCAACGACAAGATCGAGAAGGACGACGTCTTCGCGGGGCTGACCGCGGTGCTCACCGTCCGCCTGGCCGAGCCGCAGTTCGAAGGCCAGACCAAGGAGATCCTCGGCACCTCTGCCGTGCGTGCCATCGTGTCGCGAGTGGTTGAGAAGGAACTGGCGGCGAAGCTCGGTTCATCGAACCGGGGGGACAAGGCGCAATCCGCGCTGTTGCTCGAGAAGGTCGTCAGCGAGATGAAATCCCGCATCTCGGCCCGCGTGCACAAGGAAACCCAGCGGCGGAAGAATGCGCTGGAGACATCCACCATGCCGGCAAAGCTGATCGACTGCCGCACCAACGAGGTCGAACGGTCCGAGCTGTTCATCGTGGAGGGCGACAGTGCCCTGGGCACCGCCCGGCTGGCCCGTTCCTCGGACCATCAGGCGCTGCTGCCGATCCGCGGCAAGATCCTCAATGTTCAGAAGGCCTCGGTGGGAGACATGCTGAACAACGCCGAATGTGCCGCCATCATCCAGGTGGTGGGGGCCGGCTCCGGCCGCAGCTTCCAGTTGGATGCCGCCCGTTACGGGAAGGTCGTCTTGATGACCGACGCCGACGTCGACGGCGCGCACATCCGAACCCTGCTGTTGACGCTCTTCTTCCGCTATATGCGGCCGCTGGTCGATGCCGGCCGGGTTTATGCCGCGGTGCCGCCGCTGCACCGGGTGGAGATCATCAACCCCGGTTCCAAAGCCAACGAAGTGGTGTACACCTATTCGGAAAACGAGCTGCACAAGCTGCTCGCCACGCTGGAACAGGACGGCAGGAAGTACAAGGAACCGATCCAGCGCTACAAGGGCCTGGGCGAGATGGACGCCGACCAGTTGGCCGAAACCACCATGGAACCAAGGCATCGCACGTTGCGCCGGGTGCGGATCGAGGACGCCGAAGCGGCCGAGCGGTCCTTCGATCTGCTGATGGGATCGGATGTGGCTCCGCGTAAGGAGTTCATCGTTGCCGGAGCCTCCATGCTGGACCGCGAACGGATCGACGCTTAAGACGCCACGCCGGGTGCCACCAGCAGCGCGGTCGGCACCGCCAGTAGCAGTGCTGAACCCAGCAGCACCGCCGATTGCGCGGGGCGGCCGAGGCCCGGAACGGGGGAGAGCAACCGCCGCAGCCGGTGTGCCGTGACAAAGGTCTCCGTCTCTGCCGCGCCGAGCAAGGCCTTGGCAGGGTCGCCGACTCCGGTGGCCACTGTCCCTGCCCCCGGCTGCGGCCGCTCGCCCGCCGCGACGACGGCGATGGCCCGAATCAGCGTCTCGCGGTCCGAGGTCTTCAGGGCGTGGTCGTCTGCGAGCATCTCGGTCAGTTCGTTCACGGCTGTCCGGGCCAGCTTCGAGGTGGGAAGCCACGGCAGGGCCGACCGCCAGGCGGCGAAGGCCCACAGCAACAGGTCGTGGCGCTGGTCCAGATGCGCCTTTTCGTGCGTCATCACGGCCCGCAGTTCGTCGGGGGAGAGTAACTCGAGCAATCCGTTCGAGAGCACCGTGACGGAGCCGCCGCCGCCCGGCAGGCAGTAGGCGACCGGTGCGGGATGGTTGATCACCAGAGTCCGCGGGGAGTCTGCGGACGGGGAGCTGAGCAAGTTCAGCAGGTCACGGTGCCGGCCGCGCTGTTTGCGGATTTTGTAGTAGGTCAGCAGCAGGGTGAAGACCAGGTGGACGGTCAGCAGCAGGGCCGCGCTGAGCGCGAACACATGAATCAGGTCAAGTCCGGCGTCAGGGCTGCCGTCCAGCAGCAGGCTGGTCAGGCCACGCAGGCCCTGCAGCAGGTTTTCCCCCAGCGGTTCCAGCCCCCATGTCAGCATGGCGCCGATCATGGACAACCCGCCGGCCAGGGCGATGGCCTGCCACAGCACCAGTGCCGTCTCGGGGCTGCGGGCAGTCCAGCGTGCCCGCGAGAGCATGATGGGAGCCGGCCACGCCAGAATGACCGCCAGGGCGGCGAGCAGGTAGGAGGCCAGAAACATGCGGCTTTAGCTGGAAGAGAGGATCTTGCGCAGCGCCTCGGCCTCTTGTTCGCTCACGGTGCCGATGAACCTGGCCAGGACTGCCTCGCGGTCCGGCGCCGAGCCCAGTACTTCGTGCATCAGCTCCACGGTGTGTTCTTCACGGCTGGTGACTGCCCGGTAGCGGTGCGGGCGGATGTCCCGGCCGCGCTGGACCAGTCCCTTTTTCTCCAGGCGGGACAGCACTGTCAGGACCGTCGTGACGGCCAGTTCCTTGCCGTCCGCTCCGTCGGCGGTGGTCTGTGCCAGCAGGTCCCGCAGTTCGTTGGCAGTCAGTCCGGTTTCTTCAGGATCGGCGGCGTTCTGGGACCACAGCACGTCCATGACTGCCCGTTCCAGCTCTCCGAGAGTAGCCATTTGGTTCCTTTTCGTCTCTTAACGTCGCATCAACGGCCTGCGGAACCTTCCCGCGACCGTGCTCTTGGTCTCTAATTTACCGCCTTTCGGGCAAATGTTCTACAGTACGTAGAAGATTAAGTTCTACAGGTTGTAGAAATGGTCCCGGATCCGTCCGGGAAGCACATCAGTCCGGGAGGCACGGGTTGGAAGCACTGGAAATCGCGCGGTGGCAGTTCGGCATCACCACCGTCTACCACTTCCTGATGGTGCCCTTGACCATTGGTCTGGGGCTGCTGGTCGCGATCATGCACACGGCTTGGTATCGCACCGGCAAGGATCAGTACCTGCGGATGACCAAGTTCTGGGGCAAGCTGTTCCTGATCAACTTCATCATGGGCGTGGCCACCGGCCTGGTCCAGGAGTTCCAGTTCGGCATGGCCTGGAGCGAGTACAGCCGCTTCGTCGGCGACGTCTTCGGCGCCCCGCTGGCGATGGAGGCCTTGCTGGCGTTCTTCGTCGAATCCATCTTCCTGGGTTTGTGGATTTTCGGCTGGGGCCGGCTGCCCAAGGCCGTGCACTTGCTCAGCATTTGGTGCGCCTCGCTGGCGACCATCGCTTCGGCCTACTTCATCCTGGCCGCCAACTCCTGGATGCAGCACCCGGTCGGCGTCGAAATGATTGACGGACGGCCGGTCATGGTTGACGTCTGGGCCGTGTTGACGAACAACACCCTGCTGGTGGCCTTCCCGCACACGATCTTCGGCGCGCTCTCGGTGGCCGGCGGCTTCCTGCTGGGCATCAGCTGGTACCACCTGTGGAAGCGCCGCCGCGACGGCATCGATACCGTCGGCGCTGACGGCCGTGTGGCCGTCGGATCGGATCCCGCCCGCGGCCGGGACGCGGCGGACCATAAGGTCTGGCTCCGCTCGCTGCGGATCGGCGCCGTCGTCGCGGTTGTCTCCTTTGCCGGCGTCTCCCTCACGGGCGACCTGCAGGCCAAGCTCATGTTTGACCAGCAGCCCATGAAGATGGCTGCCGCCGAGGCCGCCTGCCACGACGGAACCGGCTTCTCCATCCTGTCGATCGGCGACCTCGGGTCGAACGAGTGCAGCGACATGGTGGCCGTGGTGGAACTGCCGGGGATGCTCTCCTTCCTGGCCAACGGCGACTTCGACACCGACATCCGCGGCATCAACACCCTGCTGCCGGAGTACCAGGAACGGTTTGGCACGCACCTGCCGGACAACCCGATCTACGGCGAGCGCGCCGGCACCGAAATCAACTACGTACCGGTCATGGAGGTCACCTACTGGGGCTTCCGCATGATGATCACCTTCGGCATGCTGGCGGCGGCCGCCGCCGTCGTCGCCCTGTGGGTGGTGCGCAAGGGCACCGTGCCCGAATCGAAGTGGCTGATGCGGCTGGCCGTGTTCGGCATCCTGGCTCCGTTCGGCGCGAACTCGGCCGGCTGGATCTTCACGGAAATGGGCCGCCAGCCCTTCGTCGTCGCGCCCAACCCGGACCCCGACGGCATCGACAACGTCTTCATGTTCACCGCCGCCGCGGTTTCGCCGGGGGTCTCGCTGGCGGAACTGATCTTCTCGCTGAGCGCCTTCACGTTGGTCTACGGCACGTTGCTGGTGGTGGAAGTGAAGCTGCTCGTGACCTACTGCCGCGGCGGTGTGCCCTCGGCGATGCCAGAACTGCTGCTCGGATCGCCCGCGAAAGGCACGAAGAAGGACGACGACGGCGGCCCGGACGGCGGCGGCGACGGCACCGGCGGCCGCGGCAAGGACAGCGAAGCCGATGTGCTCGGCTTCGCCTACTGAACTTATCTCCCACGGAACGATAAGAGGACTACATGGAAACCCTGCCCACCGTCTGGTTCATCATCATCGCCTTCTTCTGGACCGGCTACCTGTTCCTGGAAGGATTCGACCTTGGCGTCGGCATGATGATGCGCGGCTTCGCCCGGAACAACACCGAACGCCGCGTGCTGCTGAACACCATCGGTCCGGTCTGGGACGGGAACGAAGTCTGGCTGATCACCGCGGGGGCCGCCACGTTTGCGGCCTTCCCGCAGTGGTATGCCGCGCTGTTCTCCGGCCTTTACCTGCCCCTGGTGCTGGTGCTGCTGGCCCTGATTTTCCGCGCCGTCGGCATCGAATACCGCGGCAAGGTGGATTCCGACCGCTGGCGGTCCGGCTGGGACTGGGCGATCTCGCTGGGCTCGTTGATCGCAGCCTTCGGCGTCGGCGCCATGCTGGCCCTGACCACCACCGGGCTGCCCCTTGACGCCAACGGTGACCGGGTGGGCGGTGCATTCGCCTGGTTCAACGGTTACGCCGTGCTCGGCGGGCTGGCCGTGGTGGGCTTCTGCCTAGTGCACGCGGCAGCATTCCTGACCCTGAAGACCGACGGCGACGTCCGGCTGCGGGCCAAGGCACTGGTACAGCGCTGGCTGCCGGTGGCGCTGCTGCCGATGGCGGTCTGGGCCGCGGCGCTGGTGCTGCGCAACGGCGAGCCGGTCACGGTTGTGACCCTTGGGGTTGCCGCCGCGGGCGCGGTGGCCGCCTGGCTGCTGGCCAAGGCCGGCCGGGACGGGCTCTCCTTCGCCGGGCTCGGCGTCTTCCTGATTGCAGGCACGGTGACCATCTTCAGCGCAGTGTTCCCCACGGTGCTGCCGTCCACGCTCGACGAGGCCTTCAGCCTGACGGTGGAATCCGCCTCGTCCTCCGACTACACGCTGGGCGTGATGAGCGTGGTGGCGCTCTTCGGCATCCCGGCGGTGCTGGTCTACCAGGGCTACACCTACTGGGTGTTCCGCAAACGGGTGAGCTCGTCGGCCATCCCCGCCGCACACGCCGTCGTCGCACAATGAAACCCATGCTGCCGGTGGGCGCAGCCGGCAAACGCGCCCTGTACCTGCTGGGGCTGGCCGCGGCGGTCAAGGCCGCCGGACTGGTGCTGCTCGCGTCTGCAGTGGCCGCCGGCGTGGCCGGTCTGGCGGCCGGGACCTTCAGCTGGGACGGGGTGCTGCTGCCAGGCGTCATGGGTGCAGCGCTGCGGTCGGCGGCGGCCTGGGGCCAGGACGTGGCGGCGCAGCGGCCCGCAGCCGGAGTCAAGGAGGACCTGCGGGCCCGACTCTCCGCGCGGATCTTGGACGACGGAGGTGCAACATGTGACGGAGCGGGCTCTGCCGGCGACGGCGCCCTGAGCGTGCTGGCCACCCGGGGCCTGGACAACCTGGACGACTATTACACCAAGTACCTGCCGGCACTGGTGACCTGTTCCGTGGTACCTCTGCTGGTGGGGCTGCGGATCCTAGCCGCGGACTGGGTGAGCGCGCTGATCGTGGTGCTCACGCTGCCGCTGGTGCCGGTCTTCATGATCCTGATCGGCAAGCACACCGAAGACCGGACGGAACAGGCCGCGGCGGCCTTGGACCGGCTGTCCAACCACCTGCTGGAACTGGCACGCGGGCTTCCGGTCCTGGTCGGGCTGGGCCGGGCCGCGGCACAGACCAGGGCGCTGCGCGATGTCGCCGGCGCTTACCGCGAACGGACCATCGCCACCTTGCGGGTGGCCTTCCTCTCCTCTCTGGCGCTGGAACTGATCGCCACCATCTCCGTGGCCGTGGTGGCCGTGTTTGTGGGCATCCGGTTGGTCTATGGCGGGATGGAGTTGGAAGCCGGGCTGCTGGCGCTGATCCTGGCGCCGGACTGTTTCCAGCCGCTGCGCGACCTCGGCTCGGCGCACCACGCGAGCGAAGACGGGGTGGAATCGCTCAAGCGCAGCAACGCCGTGCTGGACGCGCCGGCTGGCCGGCCACTGGTACCCGCCGCCGGTCCATTGGCTGCCGC
Source organism: Arthrobacter sp. NPDC089319 (assembly GCF_040684925.1). Lineage (NCBI taxonomy): Bacteria > Bacillati > Actinomycetota > Actinomycetes > Micrococcales > Micrococcaceae > Arthrobacter > Arthrobacter sp. NPDC089319. The sequence goes on from NZ_JBFBGZ010000007.1 coordinate 88,672, forward strand.
AGGGTCCGTGCCTGCCGCAGGCGGGGGAGCGCCGGAAGTGCGGGTGGCCGGGCTGGCCGCGGGGTACTCCGGGCGGGGGCAAGTGCTGGAAGGGCTGGACTTTACCGCGCCGGCGGGTCGCATCACCGCCCTGTCCGGACCGAGCGGCGGCGGTAAGAGCACCGTGCTGGAAGTGCTGGCCGGCCTTCGCCGCGACGGCGCGGGCACCCGGCTGGCCGGGGAAGTGTCCGGCATACACCGCGGCCGGATTGCCTGGATTCCGCAGCACCCGGTTCCCTCGGAAGCGACGGCGGCCGAAGAGGTGGCACTGTATGCGGGGCTGACCGGACCCGCGGGGCGGGCGGCAGCGGCGGAAGCACTGGCACGGGTAAACGCCGCCGGTCTGGCGGAAGCCGACACCGGCGACCTCAGCCCCGGCGAACTGCGCCGGGTGGCCGTGGCGCGGGCACTGGCCCGGATCGAGCACGTCCCCGGCGTGGATGTGCTGCTTGCCGATGAACCCACGGCCCACGTGGACGAGCAGAGTGCACGCGCCATCGAGGCGGCGCTGGCCGGGCTTCGCGGCCGCGTGACCACCGTGCTGGTGGCCCATGACCCGGACACGGCGGCGCTCGCCGACCACGTGGTGCCGGTAGGCCCGTCAGTCGCGCCGGCAGCCCATGCCGCGGCGTCGGCTGGACACGTTGGACGGGCAGCATCCGCGGAACCGGACAGCGAACACACCGATTCGGTGGCCGGGTCACCGGGCCCCCGGACGGACCCGCCGAGCGCGGAAGTCCCCGCCGGACCCGGCCTGTGGCGACAAGCGGCCCTGCTGCGGCCGTGGAGCCCGCGGTTCCTGGCGGCGCTGTGCTTTGGTCTTGGTGCGGCACTCTTCGCCGTCTCGCTGGCCGGTCTGTCCGGCTGGCTGATTGTCTACGCAAGCGAGCAGCCCCCGATCCTGCACCTGATGACTTCCATCGTCGGAGTCCGGTTCTTCGGGATCGGACGCTCGGTGCTGCGGTACCAGGAACGTTTGAAGCTGCATGACGCGGTCTTCGAGAGCACCGACCGGCTGCGGATCCGGCTGTGGAACGGACTGCTGCTGCGGCCGGCAGCCTGGCGGCGGCTGGCACGCGGCGGCGCCGCGCTGGAACGGCTGGTCGGAGATGTGGACGAACTGCGCGATGTGGCTCCGCGGGCTGTCTTCGCCCCGCTGGTGGGCCTGCTGGTGGCCGCGGCCGCCTGTGTGGCCACCGCGCTGCTGATGCCTGCGGCCCTCGGCTGGCAGCTGTTGCTCTCGGCGGTCTGCGTGGTGCTGGCGCCGGCCGTGACCCGCTGGGCGGACCGGCACGCGCAGGCTACCAACGTCCAGCTCAAGGGCAGGTCGCTGAACGCCGTGACGCGGTTGCTGGCAGCCGCGCCGGATCTCGCCGCCAACACGGCCGCCCGGCCGCTGCTGCAGCGGGCCCGCCGGCTGGACCGGCAGGCGACGCAGGCAGTGCAGCGCAGCGCCTGGGCCCAGGGACTGGGCCACGGACTGACCGCGCTGGCCTGTTCGCTGGCCGCGGTGGTGATGATTGGAACAGCCGGCGGCACCGCGCCGGGGGTGGCCGCCGTCGTCGTCCTGATGCAGTTGGCGCTGGTGGAACCCTTCATGGCTGTCAACACCGCAGTACAGCAATGGGGTGCCTGGCGGGCCGCCGGGGCGCGGGTGGCGCCGGATCTGGGCAGCGCCGAGATCCCGGCCGACGACGTGGCCGATGGGCCAGCGGTCGAAACGCTGGAGCTGCGGGACGCGTCCTATCGCTATCCCGACGCGGCGCAGGACGCCTTCACCGGGGTGGACCTGCGGGTGGAGCGCGGGCAATGGCTGGCCGTGACCGGGCCGTCGGGCAGCGGGAAGTCCACCCTGCTGGGCGTGCTGCTGGGCTTCCTGCCCCTGGCGTCCGGCCGGTATCTGGTCAACGGCGCGGCCGGCGAAGCGCCACGCTCCGTCATCGCCTGGATGCCGCAGGAGGCGCACCTGTTCAACTCGACGGTGCGGGCCAACCTGCTGCTGGCCCGGCGGCCTGACCAAGCGCCCAGCGAGGAGCGGATGCGCTCGGCGCTGGCCGCCGTGGGCCTCGGCGGCTTCCTCGCCGGACTCCCGGAGGGCCTCGACACGCGGATCGGCCCGGGCGGGCACTTTCTCTCCGGCGGCCAGCGGCAGCGGCTGGCCGTGGCCAGGGCGCTGCTGGCCGACTCGGACGTGATGCTGTTGGACGAACCGACCGCCCATTTGGACCGCGAGGCGGCAGACGACCTGCTGCTGGATCTGCGGCGGGCACTCGCCGGGAAAGCAGTGGTCATGGTGACCCACGACGAGCGCCAGGCCCAGTGGTGCGACCACCGGTTGCGAATGTCTACCGGCAGGTACGCCGCTGCCTTAGGCTGAGGCAATGACGAATCCCGACCTCCCGGCTGATCCCGGCGCAGCCCTGCAGTGGCGGGCGATGACGGAAGCGGACACTGACGGCTGGCACCAGTTGATCCATCGGATGGCCGCGGTGGACAAGCCAGTGTGGACCGAGACGAAGGCGGATTTGGCGGAGGCTTTCGACGACCCTGCCAACGACCCGGCTGAGTGCACCGCCATCGGGCTGGATGCCGACGGGACCGTGCGTGCGGTGGGACGGGTCTACGCGAACGCCGGCTCGCCGGTGGCGCACACTTGGGGCGGGGTGGATCCGGACTGCCGCCGCCGCGGCATCGGCAGGGCGCTCTACGCGTGGCAGGCCGAGTGCCAGAAGCGCCGGTTCGGCGCGGCCGGCATCACCGGCGGCGTCCTGCGGAGCAGCACCGAGGAACAAGACCCGGCGCACAACGCGCTGATGGCCGCGGTGGGTGCCAAGGTGGTGCGCTATTTCACCGAAATGACCCGGCCGCTGCAGGAGATTCCGGACGCGCCGCTGCCGCATGGCTTCGCGTTTGTGGACTTGGATCCGGGCGACAGCGACGCCGTGCGGCTGGCCCACAACGAAGCGTTCGCGGACCACTGGGGCAGCGAGCCACGGGACGAGCGCCGGTGGAAGACCTTGGTGCAGCACCCGGAAACCAAGCCGGAATGGAGCATGTCGGTGGTGGAGGCCGCCTCCGGCGAGACGGTGGCGTACCAAGTGGCCAGCTTTGACCCGGAGTATAAAAACCAGTCGGGGTACGACGAGGGGTTCACCAACCTGCTGGGCGTCCGCAGGCAGTGGCGCGGCCGCGGGCTCGCCCAGTCGCTGCTCGCGGAGGCCATGCGCCGGTTCAAGGCCGGCGGGATGGCACATGCGGGGCTGGGCGTGGACACCGAGAACCCCAGCGGGGCGCTGGCCCTCTACACCCGGATGGGCTACGTGCCCACCAAGCGCTACCTGGACTACGAGCTGCCGCTGACCTGACCCCGGGCCGCTAGGCCCCGACGTCGTGCAGGTGGTGCGTGACGTCGTGCAGGAAGTAGGTGCCCAGGGTGGTGACCGTGAAAACCGAGCCGTTGCTGCGCCTGCCGCTCCGGCCCCACTCTGCCGGCGTCACGGCGTTGAAGGCCGCCGCCGCATCGGCTGCGGCCGCGGCCAACTCCTGGGCCACGGCGAGTGGATCCAGGCTGGCGTACTGTCCCTCCACCGCTGCGGCATCCTGGTCCCAGTTCGCGAAGTCCGGATTGTCTCGGTCCAGCATCAGCTGGAGCCGGGTGTCGAACACCCGGCAAAGGTCGCGCACGTGGGCCGCGTACTCCAGGACGGACCAAGTGCTGCTGTCCGGGCGGGTGCCCACGCCGGGTTCCGCCAGCGCGGCTTGCCAGCGCGGCACGGAGGCCAGCAGCGCCGGGCCGATCCGGTCCGGCATGATGCCGGCCGGATCGAAGCCGCATTCGGGACAGGGCCGTTCGGTGACCCAGGTCCAGTCTTTGGTGTCCGGAGTGATCGGCATGCTGCCAGCCTACGGGTCTTCCGGCTCCTGCTGCGACAGGGACGGGTCGGACAGGGACGGGCCGGACAAGGACGGGCCGACGGCGTCCACCGCCTGGGACAGCGGTATGCCGGATCCATCGCGGCGGCCATGTTCGGTGGGCAACGCCCGCGAGGCCCCGTTGGCGGAACTGGCCTTCGCTGGCCCGTGCCCGGCCCACGCCAGCGTGAGCACGTCTTCGCCCTTCAGGAAGCGGTGTGCGCGGACGCCGCCGGTGGCCCGGCCCTTCGCCGGGTACTCGGCGAACGGGGTGACCTTGACGGATCCCGGGGAGGTGCCCGGCAGGGCGTCCTGCGTGGAGGCAACGGTGACGACGACGGCGGCCGGATCTCCGGCCGCGACCGAGCCGAAGAACGCTACCGTGTCCTCGGATGCCAGCTTGATCCCCGCCACGCCGCCGGCGGTGCGTCCCTGGGCACGGACCGTGGAGGCCGGGAAGTGCAGCAGCTGCGCCTGGCGCGTGATAAACACCAGTTCGTCGTCGTCGGCCGGCACGCTCAGGCCCACAATGTAGTCCTTGGGCTTGAGCGTGATGATCTCCCAGTCCTCCCGGTTCAGCGGGTAGTCCGGGGTGACCCGCTTGGCCACGCCCTGCGCGGTGCCGATGGCCAGCACCTTGTCCAGCGGCGCCAATGCCACCAGGGATTCGCCCTTTGCCAGCGTGATGAACTCCTTGACCGGAACGCCGCCGGCCAGATTCGGGGAACCGGCCGCCCCGGCGAGCACCGGCATGTCCAGCACCGGTAGCCGCAGCATCCGGCCCAGCGAGGTGACGGCCCCGATCTCGGCGCGCGCGGTGGTCTTGACCACGGACAGCAGCGTGTCGTGCCGGATCCGCTGGCCGTCCGCCAAAGGCTCCTGGTCCACGGTGCGGGCCAGCTGGCCGGACGCGGAGAGCAGTACCCAGCACGGGTCGTCGGCAATCTGCAGCGGCACGGCCGCCTTGGCGTTCTTGCCCGCGGCGGCTGGAGCCGGCAGCGCCGTGCCGCGAAGCGGGGCAGCGGCCTCGGATTCGAGCAGCACGGTCCGCCGCGGCGTGGCGTAGAGCGCGGAAACCTCGCCCAGCTCGGTGGAGACCAGCCGGCGCAGCGTGGACTCGTTGGCCAGGATCTCCTCCAGCTCCGCAATCTCGCGGCGCAGTTCGTCCTGTTCCTTTTCCAGTTCGATCCGCGAGTACTTGGTCAGCTGGCGAAGCCGCAGTTCCAGGATGTAGTTGGCCTGAATCTCGGACAGGTCGTAGATCGCCATCAGCCGTTCGCGGGCGGCGGCGGCTTCGTCCGAGGACCGGATGATCTGGATGACCTCGTCGATGTCCACGATGGCAATCAAGAGACCCTCGACCAGATGCAGCCGGTCTTTCTTCTTGCCCAGCCGGAACGCCGTGCGCCGGCGGACCACGCCGATGCGGTGGTCCACGTAGACCTGCAGCAGCTCCAGCAGGCCCAGCGTGCGCGGCTGCCCGTCGACCAGCGTGACGTTGTTGATGCCAAAGGAATCTTCCATCGGCGAATAGCGGTACAGCTGGGCGAGCACGGCGTTCGGATTGAAGCCGTTCTTCAGTTCAATGACCAGGCGCAGGCCGTGCTGCCGGTCGGTCAGGTCGACAATGTCGCTGATGCCCTGCAGCTTCTTGGACGTGACCGCGTCCTTGATCTTCTCGATCACCTTTTCCGGGCCGACGCCGTAGGGCAGCTCCGTGACCACCAGCCCGGTGCGGCGGGCGGTGAGCTTTTCCACCTCCACCTTGGCTCTGGTCTTGAACGAACCGCGGCCGGTGGCGTACGCGTCCCGGACGCCGTCCAGTCCCACGATCTTGCCGCCCGAAGGCAGATCCGGCCCCGGAACGAACCGGATGATGTCCTCGAGCGTGGCTTCCGGGTTGGCGATCAGGTGCTGGGCCGCGGCGATCACTTCGCCCAGGTTGTGCGGAGCCATGTTGGTGGCCATACCCACGGCGATGCCGGAGGAGCCGTTGACCAGCAGGTTGGGGAAGGCGGCCGGGAGTACTTCCGGCTGCATCAGCTGGTTGTCGTAGTTGGGAACGAAGTCCACCACGTCTTCGTCCAGATGGTCCGTCAGCGCCAGCGCCGGGGCCGCCAGTCGCGCCTCGGTGTACCGCGGCGCCGCCGGGCCGTCGTCGAGCGATCCGAAGTTGCCGTGCCCGTCGATCAGCGGCATCCGCAGCGAGAACGACTGGGCCATCCGCACCATCGCGTCGTAGATGGCGGCGTCGCCGTGCGGGTGGAGCTTGCCCATCACTTCGCCGACCACGCGGGCGGACTTCACATGCCCCCGGTCCGGCCGCAGCCCCATCTGGGACATCATGTACAGAATGCGGCGCTGCACCGGCTTCAACCCGTCGCGGGCATCGGGCAGGGCGCGCGAGTAGATGACCGAGTAGGCGTATTCGAGGAAGGAGCCTTCCATCTCGGAAGTCACGTCAATATCGACGATGTTCTCCGTGAAGTCCTCTTCGGGGGCTGGAGTCTGGCGACGGGGCATGGGTAGTGCTTCGGTCCTTAGTTAAAAGTTGCGGATACAGTGAGTTTATGGCGCAAGAGGCTGATTCCCCGGATTATCCGGATTATTGGGAAGCGGATGTCGTGCTGCGCGACGGCGGGACGGCGCACCTGCGCCCCATAGTCCCGGCCGACGCCGAGGCGCTGCAGGCCTTCCACGTGGGGCAATCCGAGAGCTCCATCTACCTGCGCTTTTTCACCTTCAAGGCCAAGCTCAGCGCGCGCGAACTGGCCCGCTTCACCAACGTCGACTACGTCAACCGCGTGGCCTTCGTGATCACCATGGGCGACGAAATCATCGGGATCGGCCGCTATGACCGGCTCAACGATCCGGCCGAGGCCGAGGTTGCCTTCAACATTTCGGACGCCCACCAGGGGCGCGGACTGGGATCCATCCTGCTGGAGCACCTGGCCGCTGCCGCCCGGGAAAACGGCATCAGCAAGTTTTCCGCCGAGGTGCTGCCGGAGAACCGAAAGATGATCACCGTCTTCAACGACGCAGGGTATGAAGTGCGGCGCCATTTCGACGACGGCGTGGTCGCCCTGGAATTCGACCTTGATCCGACCGAACGGTCCCGTGCCGTGATGGCCTCCCGCGAACACCGGGCCGAGGCCAAGAGCGTTGCCGCCCTGCTGGCGCCCGGTGCCGTGGCGGTGATCGGCGCCAGCCGGGACTGGGGCAGCGTGGGCTACTCGCTGCTGGAGAACATCATCGAAGCCGGATTCACCGGCCCCGTCTACGCCATCAATCCGCAAGCCTTTGAGCTGAACGGCATGATCTCCTATGGGACCATCGCCGAGGTCCCGGAACCGGTGGAACTCGCCGTCGTCGCCGTCCCCTACGAGGAAGTAACCAAGGTGGCACGCGAATGCGCTGCCGCCGGGGTCAAGGGGATCTTGGTGGCCAGCGACGGATTCTCCCAAGCCGGCAACGAAGGACTGCAACGGCAGCGCGAACTGGTCCGACACGCCCGCGCCCACGGCATGCGCGTGATCGGCCCCGGTTCGCTGGGACTACTGAATACCGATCCCGCCGTCTCATTGAATGCGTCCATGGCACCCGCCATGCCGCCGCGAGGACCGCTGGGACTGTTTAGCCAGTCGGCGGCGATCGGTGTGCTGCTCTACACCGCCGCCAGTCGGCGCGGGCTCGGCCTGTCCTCGATGGTCTCCGGCGGCAACCGGGCAGACGTTTCCGGCAACGACGTGATGCAGTACTGGGAAGATGACGCGGCCACCAAGGCGGTGGGGCTGTACCTGGAGTCCATCGGCAACCCGCGTAAGTTTTCCCGGATCGCCCGCCGGCTCTCGCTCAGCAAGCCCGTGATCGTGGCCAAGTCCGACGTGATGGGACTGCAGCTGCCGCCGGGCCACGCGGTGCGGACCACCCAGGCGCCGATGGGCGCGCTGGACGCGATGTTCCGCCAGTCCGGCGTGATCCGCGTGGAAACCAACGAAGAACTCATGGACGTGGCGCAGATCCTGGTCAGCCAGCCGCTCCCGGCCGGAGCCAATCTGGCCGTGTTCAGCAACTCCCTGGCACTGGGCAACGTGGTGGCCGACGCCGCCAAGGCCCACCAGTTGGACGTGGTTCGGCTGGAAACAGGGATGGATCTGAACACCGGGCAGTCCAAAGCGCTGCCGGTGCTTCGCCAGCGGGTGCGGCAGGCGCTGTCGGCGCCCGAGGTGCACGCCGCCGTCGTCACCCTCCTCCCGGCCACGGGAATCCAGACCTCGGTGCTGGCGGAAGTGCTGCGCGAGTGTGCGGAAGAAGCGGGCAAACCGGTGGTTGCCTCCTTTACCGGCGTGCTCGACCTGGCGGAACGGACCGACGGCCTGCTGGCAACCGGCGATGGATCCGGGGCCGGCACGGAACCGGCGGCGGGCGGTCTCCAGCGGGCGCTGCCATGTTTTGCCAGCCCCGGCAGTGCCGTGAACGCGCTGGCGGCAGTGGTCCGCTATGCCGAATGGAAGGCCCGCGACAAAGGCGAATACACCGAATCGGCCGGCACCGACCCCGCCGCGTCGCAGCAGCAGATCGACGCCTTGCTCGCCGGGCTGACCGGCACGGATCTGCTCACGCCCAGCCAGGAGCAGACCGCCCGGCTGCTGGGCTGCTACGGCATCACCGTGCAGGACTCGGCCGGCTTCACCAACGACGACGAGGCGGTGGCCGCCGCCGAACGGCTCGGCTGGCCCGTGGCGCTGAAAACCACCGATGCGCGGCTGCGCCAGCGGCTGGATCTGGGCGGCGTCCGGTTGAACATCACCGATGCAACCACGCTGCGCGCCAACATTGCGCATATGCGGGCCAGCCTGGCCCAGTTCGGCGACATTCCGCTGGAGGTCCAGTCGATGGTGCGCGCGGGTCAGGCCTGCACCATCCGCGCGATCGAAGATCCGCTGCTTGGCCCGGTGGTGTCCTTCGGGCTGGCCGGCGACGCCGTGAACCTGCTGGGGGACTGGTCGCACCGGATCCCGCCACTGACCACGGTGGACGTGGCGGACTTGGTCCGCGGGCCGCGCGCCGCCGGCAAGCTCTTCGGCTATCAAGGGCTGCCCGCCGTGGATGTGCCGGCGCTGGAGGACCTGATTGCCCGGGTCGCGCAGCTGAAGGACGAACATCCCGAGGTGGCGCTGCTGGAGCTCAATCCGGTCCAACTCTCCGACCGCGGGCTCGCCGTGCTGAACGCCGAAGTCAGGCTCGGCAACCACGCGCACCGCACGGACAGCGCGCGGCGCGCCATGCGTGACTGACCCCCGGGTTAGCCATCGGGCAGCAGGGTAGGGGAATATGGAAGATATGAGCCACCTTTCGACGGCAGGACGCCGCAGTCTTGACGACGCCCTCAACCGGGCAGGCTTCTACCCGCTGCTGGTTTCCGACGTGGTCCACGACGCACTGGACCAGCGGGAACCGCTCTCCCACTTGGTCCACTTGGAGACACACTTCGACCGCAACGAGGTGCACCGGCACATCACCGTGTTGGTCCTCACCGAGGACATGCTGGTCATCACCCACGTGGACGACCAGCAGCTCGACGACGAGGGCGAGCAGATGGTGGCGCAGATTTCCACCGAGTCCGTTCCGGTCAGCCAGATCCGTTCGGTGGTGCTCAGCTATGTCTATGCCCAGCCGCAGAACTACACCTCCGCCGACCAGGCCCGCGAGTTGACCCTGGCCATTGCCTGGTCCGGCGGCCAGCGCCTGGACATGGGCCCGGCCGGCTGCGGCGATCCGCAGTGCGATGCCGACCATGGCTACACCGGCAACATCGTGCAGGAGGACATTGTGCTCCGCGTCAGCGCCGAGGCGGACGGGCTGCAGGCCGTGCAGAACGCCAAGGATTTTGCCCGGGCACTGCGCAAGGTGAGCACCAGCAACCCCGAACCCGCCGCTGTGCCGGGACCGGTGCAGCCGCGCCCGCGCATCGGCAACCGTTTGGTCCGCGGCCACCACGGCCGCTGATCTGCAGAACTGACGCTGCATGACTCTGACACCTGAACCGCTCCCGGCCGCCCCCGGCTACGGCCGCAACTCCCTCGCCGAGGTGATGACCAGTGCCGCCGCGGCCGTGGGCGCCAACGGCTTCAAGAATGTCCTGCAACTGCCGCCGGCCAGGCGCGTCTGCGTGGTCATGGTGGACGGGCTCGGCAAGGCGCTGCTCAAGCAGCGCGGCGGACACGCCCCGTTCCTGCGCCAGGCCATGGAGAACTCCCGCACCCTCGGCAGTGCCTTTCCATCGACGACGGCGGCGTCCCTCGCCAGCCTGGGGACCGGACTGGCACCGGGACGGCACGGCATGGTCGGCTACGACGTGCTGGACCCGGACCAGGACAAAGTGGTCAACCAGCTCGGCGGCTGGGACGCCAGGGTGGATCCGCGCCTCTGGCAACCGCATCCCACGGTGTTCGAACAGGTGGCGGAACACCTGCCGGTCACCACGGTCAGCCTGCCCCGGTTCGCCGATTCCGGGATGACCAGGGCGGCGCTGCGCGGCAGTGCGTTCAGAGCGGGGGCAACTAGCCACGCCCGCACCCTCGCGACGGCCGAGGCTCTGGCCGCCACCGATCGCGCTCTGGTCTACCTGTACTTCAATGAACTGGACAAGGCCGGCCACCGGTTCGGCGCCGCCTCGGCCCAGTGGGGGAGTGAGCTGGAAGAACTGGATTCGGACATGCGCCGTCTGACCCGTCAGTTGCCCGCCGATACGCTGCTGCTGCTGACCGCCGACCACGGCATGCTGGACGTGGCCGAAGAGTTCCGGTTTGACTACTCGGCAGATCCGGCGCTGGTCGCCGGCATCCGGCACACGGCGGGGGAGCCCCGGCTGGTCCATCTCTACTTTGAGCCCGATGCAACGGCCGCGCACCGCGAACAGACGACCGCCGCCTGGCGGACGGCCTACGGGAATCAAGCTTGGATCATGACCCGGGAAGAAGCCATCAACCGCGGTTTCTTCGGCGACGTAGATCCCCGCGTGCTGCCGCGCATCGGAGACCTGATGGTGGCCGCCCGCGAACCCGTCGCCTTCTATGACACCCGCCGGGTCCCGGAAACCGCCATGTCGGTGGTCGGCCAGCACGGCTCGCTCACCAAGGCCGAGCGTGAAGTACCGCTGCTGACCTTAGCGGCCCCGAGCAAACGCCGCTGATTACGTCGCCCGGGGCCGCGCGGGCAGACACCCACGGCCCTGGGAACCGGCACCATGAGTGCCGGCAACATCTCGGTGGCGGCTGGCCCCGCCGGCTCGGACATCGTTGTAGTCACCTACAAGAGCCGAAACAACGAGTACGTGACAGCCACCGTATCCAAGGGACAGTTCGCACTTTGGCTACCAGGCAACGAACTGAAGGACGCCGCGACCCAGGGTGTCGAAGTCGAAGTGACCTACATAGATGGCACAACCGGAACCAGCATCCTGACTCTCTAAGACAGGAACATAGTCTGAATGACCGGTTCGACTACTATCGCCGGCCCGTCAGACGATGCAGGAACGGGACGGGCTGCCTCCCCTAGGGTGCGCCCCTCCCTATCGGCCCTCGCCCACGCGCCGCGTTGCCAGCTAGCTGTCCTCGACTGCGTCTTGCCGCTCCTGGATGAATTTCCGGTTCCTCCGAATAAGGATCGGCGTCATCACCGCCAACACGTAGACGGCCAAGCCCAGCATGATCCCTAGGGCTGTGCTGAAGCCGAAGATGCCTGACAGCACTGACATCAGGACCAGGCCGCCGGTGGGGACCGCGAAGGCGCTGAGGATACTCCGGTTGCTTGGCCGGCCGCTGCCCTCCCGGGCACCTCCGGAACGATCCCCGGAGGCCGGTCCCCATTCACGTTCTGACTCCGGATACCGGCGATGACTGGACGAATACGCTTTTGCGGCAGGCCAAACCGCAGTTGCTTTTCGACGGCTTCATAGTGCACGTCCGCGTCGGTCCCAATCAGACATCTTCGCCTCTTCGGCTTCCCAGAAGCGGCCGTCATGATGACGAACGTACAAAAGGAACCCCAAGATCGCCACCCCTAGGATCAACGCCGCGACGAATAGGTAATCGCCCACATCCCAAGTTCCCGAGCCCAGTTTCATAACGACGATTACCAGCTGCAGCGCCGTCCAAGTCGACCATAGGACAAACTGAAAGCGGAAGCCGCCGCGTGTCGTCTTGGGTTGCAACCTCCTGGGATGTCCCTCGGCCTCGCTCATGTGCCGAGGCTACAAGTGATGGCCCTTATTGGGAACAGGCCAGTTTGAGTCTTGGAATTGTCCCGGTTGTGGGCAGCGGAAACTCGGCGTTCGCCGGGACCAGCCCGCTCCCTCTCTCTGGAATTTCGTGGCCGAACTATTGGCCGTGCGAAATGCCTCTTCTCTTCTACCCGGGCCTACGGGTTGGCGGAGATCTCATTTGCTTGCTGCGACGATCACGCTTGCGCAGCGGCATAAAAATTCCATCACGACAGCGTCGGCACTTCCGCCCCAGATTGTCGTAGGTAGCTGGTTGAGTTGGGTCATGGAGGAGAAAGCGGAGCGTGGACCGGTCTCTGGGGAGGGCCGGCGGTTGCCGACGCAGGAGGAGCGTGAGGCGGCGATCGCGCTGATTCTGGCGCGGATGAAGCCTTCGCCGGCTAAGGAGCCGGCACCGGTTCCGGAGCAGTGGGTGGAGCCGGTGTTCGAGCCGGGCCCGGACCCCTACGCGGGCGTGGAGATCCCGCCGGCCCCGGAGGAGGAGCTGGACCAGGGGAACCGGGCTTACCGGGAGGACTTCGCGGCTTGGGAGATCGACGACGCGGTTGACCGTCCGCCGGGGGTGGGCGCTATCCCGGCGGAGTTCGCTGATCTGGCGAATCTGCCCGAGGGGTGCTGGCTGCCGGATGGTTTGTTTGAGTCGAAGGCGAACGCGGATTATTACGCCGAACGCCTCGAAACCCTGGTGACCGGCGCGGAGCCGGCGGTGCTGCTGGCCACCCTGACCGGTTCCGAAACGGAAGGGTTGGGGTATCAGGAGACGGTGGAGCACCTGGCCGCGGTGCAGCGGGTGCGGTGCTGGCTCGATGCCCGGGAGGTGGCACTGGAGGCGCGGCTGGGCCGGACCGCGCTGGCGCAGCTGCCGGCGCCGGGCCCGGGCTGCACCACCTTGAAGCAGCGGCAGCTGCTGGCCGCCACCTCGGCCGCCGAGGAACTGGGTTGCCTGTTCGGCCTGCCCGAACAACAGGCCCGCGCGAGAATGGACCAGGCCGAGGACCTGCACCGGTTGTTCCCCGCCACCCTCGCGGCGATGGCCGCCGGGGACCTGGACCGGGACCAGGCCGCGGTCATCGTCGCCCAGGGCCGGTCCCTGCCGGACGACGCCACGGCCGGGTTCGAACAGACCCTGCTGGGCCGGGTGAAGGGCAGGTCGCTGCGGTCGCTGCGGGACATGGCCCGGCGGCTGCGCGAACGCACCCACCCCGAAACCATCACGAAGCGGCGCCGGAGTGCGGAGCAGCGCCGGACCGTGGGCGTGGAACCGGCACCGGACGGGATGGCGTGGCTGAACGCGTACCTGCCGGCCGAGCAGGCCGCCGGGATCGATGACCGGCTCACCCGCGCCGCCCGCCACCTGCGCGGCCTGGACGGGGAGACCCGGTCGACCGGGCAGTTGCGGGCGGACGTGTTTTCGGACCTGCTCGTGCACGCGGGCATGGACACCGGCCCGGCGGCCGGGATCCACGCCGAACCCTCGGTCACCGTTCCGGTGTTGTCGTTGCTGGGGCTGGGCGAGGAACCGGCGACGCTGGACGGGTACGGTCCGATCCCGGTCGGCGCGGCCCGGCAGCTGTGCGCGGATGCGACGTCGTTTTACCGGATCTTGACGCATCCGGAGACCGGGGCCAGGCTCTCCTACGGCAAGACCCGGTACAAGCCGCCGGCGGATCTGGCCCGGATGGTGCGCAAACGCGACGAGGTGTGTCCGTTTGCTGGCTGCCGCAAACACGGCAAGGCCTGCCAGATCGACCACACCCAGGCGTTCCGCGCCGACGGCGGACAGGGTGAAACCGATGCCGGGAACCTCGGCCCGCCATGCGAGACCCACCATCGGCTCAAAACGAACGCGGGCTGGACAATGAGACAGCCCTCACCCGGGGTGTTCGAAGTGACCACCCCGGCCGGCCGGACCTACACCGACCGGCCCGGCGAAGACAACGACGCGCCCGGCCAACCGGCCTATCCGCCCGCCGTCGCCGCGGCCCTGCCCGAGGACCAACGCCAGCGGCTGGAACCACCCACCGCCCAGCAGGACCCGCCGTCACCGAACCAACAGCAGGATCCGCCACCGTTCTAGGAGGAATGGCCGCGAATTTGGCCGGAATGCTTTTGGGCTGGGCGGCAACGCCGCGCATGCCCGGTTGCAGACTCGCAGGCAGTCTGCAGAGCAGCAAGTTGCTCGGCGAACAGCCGTTAGTCGTGCTTGGTGCCGAAGACGATTTCGTCCCAGCTGGGAACGCTGGACCGTTTGGGCTTGATGGTCCGCTTGGGCGGTTCCGGTGCCGGGCCGGCTTCATCGGGGTCGTCCGCGTCGGTTGCTGAATCGGATTCGGCAATCTGGGAGCCAGCCTCTTCCGCCCGGTTCTTGTCCCAGACAGAGGCATTGCCCGCAGTCACCGTTCTAACCGGAGCGGTGGAAGGACGCGGCTCATCTGCCTGCTGGTCGGCAGGAGAGCGGGTGGCCAGCGCATCGTCGCGCGCTTCGTCGTCGTCCTCGTCCTCTTCGGCACGGTATCCGGACAGGTCGTGGTCGTCGCCGTCAGCCTCCTCGGCAGGTTCATCCCGAAGGAATTCCGGCGCGCCGGAGAGCGTGATCTCGTGCGTGAGCGTGCTGATCCCATGGTCCAACTCCAAGGAGGAGATGGGACCCTCGTCATAGGCCGGGGCCAGGGTCAGGGGGAATCCGGCCCGTGGACGAACGGCGGGCTCAGCGTCGTCGTGATCATCGGTTTCATCAAACGAGTCGCGTTCGAACCCGTCGCGCTCAAACGAGTCGCGGGGATGGGCGGCGGGCACCGGACCCTGGGTGAGCATCAGGGCCAGCGCGTCGTCGGCGTCCTCATCGACGCCCAGCCGCTGACCGCGTCGGGAACGCAGTACTTCCAGCAGCTCTTCCGACTCGGCGGACTGCTCGTCGTCCTGCGTGTCCTCGGGCTCAAGGTCAGCCACGCTGTCGGCTTCGAAGTCGAAGACGTGGTCGGTGACGGCCTTCAACCGACGGCCGGGCACAGGGCCCTCCACCGTCTCGAGTTCACTCAACTGCTGGGCCCACCGGTTCGCGTTTTGGATGGTGCGGCGGGCAGCGTGGAAGATCCATCTGGCCGGCGGTTCTTCCCCGATCGACTCCGTGGTCGCCGCTGCCGGGACGGGGAACGAGGCCACGATCTCCCAGCTGCCGTCGCTGCGCCGCCAGGAATCCCAGTTCATCGAGTCCGGCTCGATGCCGAAGGCATGGATTCGGTGGTCCACCATCCCGCCCAAGGTGGCCGGTTCATCGCCAAAGGCCGAACGATATCCGTCATGGCCGGGCAACGGGCCGGCGACCTCTACATTGCGGGCTTGCTCAACGATGTAGTGCCGCTCTGCCAGCACCGGGCTTTCGTAGCGCCGGATGCGTTCCAGGCCGAGGCCGGATTCGGCCGCTACTTCCTCTGCAGTGGCGCCCGCACGAATGCGCGCTTGGATCTCGCGCGGGGACAAACCCGCTTCCGCTGGCTCACCGGCACCGGGAGCGCGGGTAGTTGTAGGGCGAAAAACCGCTGTTCGCAGGGCCTCGTCTATCGCCAGACGGTAGTCGTCTCCACCTGCGCTCAACAGCAGATGTTCGCCATCCTCATGGACACCCACCAGCCGTAGATCCTGCATGAAAACCCTCCGCCAGACGACACTTTCTGCCTGAAACTCTGCCACCGAAACAGTGCTTTTCCTATTGTTTTTGCGGGTGTGGCGTGGAGTTTGTGGCCAAGGTCGCCGTCTCCAGGAGACGGGCTCCAGGCGGCAGCGGGCGCCTGGACGGCACGGGAGTTTGTCACGCGAACGGTAAATAGGCAAGAATCTTCGCGTCACGGGCACAAATCCGACGGCGGATACGTTGACCTGTGAGCGGTACGTCAGGCGCGGGACACCAGTCCCGGGGCGGGGGGATCCTGCCGTGATGAACCGGGACTGGAAGGGAGTGAACGAACAACAATGGCCACTGACTACGATGCCCCTCGGAAGCCGGACGAAGAGACCAGCGAGGAGTCCATTGAGGAGCTGAAGTCGCACCGGCGGACCGATAAGCAGTCTTCCGTTGTCGACGAGGATGAGGCGGAGGCGGCGGAAGGATTCGAACTGCCCGGCGCCGACTTGTCCGGCGAGGAGTTGCTGGTGCGCGTGCTGCCGGCGCAGCAGGACGAATTCACCTGCGCTTCCTGTTTCCTGGTACGCCACCGGTCGCAGGTGGCCAAGGAGAAGGACGGGCTGCTCTACTGCACGGACTGTGAGGGATAGCTAGGCGCTGTGCAGGTCAGCTGCGCAGCGCCCGCTGACTTGCGTCAACCGCCAGCGCCCGTTGACTTGCGTCAACCGCGCCAGCGCCGCCGGCGCAGATGGCGAGCCGTCGGGCTAGTCCTTGTCCTGCGCCGGACCATTCAAGGCCGCGACCAGTTGCTGCGGACGGCGCGTCGAGGCAATCCAGTACGGTGTCAGGTCGGTTTCGTCGGTGATCTGGATGGTGACCACGGGATCAATCCAGCCGCGCATGCACATGTAAGCGGTGCCGTTCAGCTTGGGACCGCGCTGCTCGGTGGCGGCCTCGCCGGTGAATGCCTCCACCTGGCCAACATAGCGGCGCTCGATTTGGGCGCGGCCCACGTGCAGCATGGTGTCGGTGACCAAGATCCGCGGTGTGGATGCGATCAGCAGGACGGCCAGCAGGATGGCTGCGACGATGGCGCCGATGATGCCGGCGGCCATGCTGATCGGAGCTAGCATCACCACGACGGCGGCCGCGGTACCGGCAGCAATCAGCCAGACCCAGAAGTTGGGCCAGAGCCGTTCGTCATACTGTGGCGCGGAAGAAGGACCGCCGGCGGGACCGGAGCTGCCTGCAGGGGTCGCGGGTTGTGTCATGGACTCAGCTTTTCACCTTTTGGCAGCCATTTCATCTTGCCTCCGCCGCCGCTGTGGAACCAGCCCCGCCCGCGGGCGAGAGGGCTGAAAACGCGCTAGAGTGTTGTGCGGAATATCTCAGCGGGCGAGCCTTGTGGAATGCCGGAAAACAGCCCGCGAATTCGCCCCTCTCAAGGACAGACGATCACGAGTGCAGCAGACAATTGAAACACTGACCGTCCAGCTGAAAATGCTCGACGACGGACTTGAAGCGCCCTCTTACGCCCATCCGGGAGACGCCGGCGCAGACCTGCGGACCCGGATTGATTTCCGGATCGCTCCGGGCGAGCGGATCTTGGTGCCGACGGGCGTGGCGCTGGCGCTGCCGCATGGTTACGTTGCCCTGGTGCATCCTCGGTCCGGTCTGGCCACCAAGCACGGACTCACCATCGTCAACGCCCCTGGCACGGTTGACGCCGGGTATCGGGGCGAGATCGCGGTCACCCTGCTCAATACGGACGCGAGCGAGACGCTGACGTTCAAGCGGGGAGACAGGATCGCTCAACTGGTCATCCAGAAGGTGGAAACGGCTGCTTTCGAGCTAGTCGACGAGCTCCCCGACTCCGCTCGAGGCGCCGGCGGATTCGGGTCCACCGGAGGGTTCGGCGCACAGTAGAGACGCGGGCCCGTGTGGCGGCCCGGCCTGTCGGCACGGCAGCGGCCATCCTGCCGCAAGCGGCAGCAAGGCCGCGCAGACTTTAGAGCAACCCGGCACAACCGGAGGAAGAGGAAACTCAAGCTATGGCATTTGGGCGTTCCAAAAAGAAAAACCAGAACGACGGCGAAGATCTTGCCGCCGAGGCTGCCGTACTTGGTGAGGATGCCGCGCGGCAGGCGCCCGAGACGGGTCCGCGCCGCAACGGTCCCTTCGACGACTCCGAACAGCACGCCGGGACCGACTACCTGGATCTGGGCGCCCTGAAGATCCGTCCCCGGGAGGGCCTGCAACTGCGGCTTGAGATCGAGGAAAAGTCCCAGCGGGTGGTTGCCGTGACGCTGGACTTTGGCGGGTCGAATCTGCAGCTCCAGGCATTTGCCGCGCCCAAGTCCGAGGGGTTGTGGGATGAGATCCGCACCCAGATCGCCAGCTCCGTCGGGTCCCAGGGCGGCACCGTCCAGGAAGTCGACGGGCCGATGGGTACCGAAGTCGTGGCGAAGCTACCGGCGCAGAGTTCCGACGGCCAGAAGGGCTACCGGGTGGCCCGGTTCCTCGGCGTGGACGGACCGCGCTGGTTCCTGCGCGGCGTCATCGGCGGCCCGGCCGCCTTGGACCGGGCCAAAGCTGCCGACCTGGAAGAACTGTTCCGGGCCACGGTGGTGGTCCGCGGGACACAGCCGCTGCCGCCCAAGGACCTGCTGCAGCTGAAGATGCCGAAGGGTGCCGCCGAGCAGCAGCAGGCCGCCGAGGCCCAGCGACCCGGACTGTCCGCCCCGGAGCGGGGCCCGGAAATCACCGAGATCCGCTGACTTGCCTGAGCTTCCGTCCGGTTCCGGGGTCAGCCCCATGGCGCAACTGCCCCAGCGCGGCCATGTTGCCGGCAGCGGCCTGGTGGAGGCCATAACCATCGAGCCGCCCGGCCAGCCGCCGCGTTTTGCCGCCATCGTGACCGACGCAGGCCAGCAGCAGCCCGGAAAATCCCGGGACGGCGGGCACCCGCGGGTCAGGCTGGTCTGGCTGGGACAGCACCGGGTACCCGGAATCGTGGCCGGTATCCGGCTCTCCTTCGAGGGCATGTTGTTCCGCGTGGATGGGTTGGCCACAATCTACAACCCGCGTTACGAGATCCTCAGTCCGTTGGAGAATTGACCTATGACAGATCAGCAGCCGGACTCCGGCCAGCACAGCGGGCGCCCGAACGACGCCGGGCAGCAGCCTGCGGCCAGCCCCTCCCACGGCGAAGAGCCGGCCAAGGAGAGGCCGGACGCTGCCGAAGCCCTCGCCAGCAGCTACGCCGCGCGCGCCGGGGTCCAACGGAGCGCCGATGGACAGATCGACGTCTTGAAGACAGTGGGCGGTGTCCGCGGGCTGGCCGAAAGCATCCTGCCCGGCGTGATCTTCCTGGTGGTCTTCACCATCGGCCAGGAGTTAGGCCCCGCCCTGATTGGGGCACTGGCGGCCGCGGCCATCTTCACCGTGCTGCGTCTGGTTCAGCGCGGCACCGTCACGCAGGCATTCTCGGGCCTGGTGGGGGTTGCCATCTGTGCCTTTGTCGCCAACACCACGGGCCGTGCCGAGGACTTCTACGTCTGGGGCTTCTTCACCAATGCGGCCTACATTCTGGCCATGCTGATAACTATTGCGGTCAAATGGCCGGCGCTGGGACTCATCTTCGGGCTGATCCGCAACGAGGGGACCGCATGGCGCAAGCAGCCGCAGCGGCTCAAGGCCTACACCATCGCCACGTGGATCCTCACGGCGGTGCTGATCCTGCGGCTCGCGGTGCAGGTTCCGCTCTACCTGATGGGCGATGACGGGCTGGTGGCGCTGGGCACCACCCGCCTGCTGATGGGCGTCCCGCTGTACGCACTGGGACTGTGGCTGGCCTGGCTGGTTTCCCGCCTGGCAGCGGTGGAGGCGAGCCGGGCAGACTGAGTCAGTCTCCGTCGGCTGGCCGGCCGGTCAACACCGCCCTCAGGTCGTCCTCCGCGGCGATGGTGGTGATGAAGAACAGCTCGTCGCTGGCCTCGACCACGTCGTCAGGGCTTGGCGTAATCGGAATGTCGTCGCGCAGGATCGCCACCACCGTGGCATCCTGCGGCCAGTCGATGGACCCAAGCCTGCGTCCGATCAACTCCGAATCGGTGGGGACAGTGAACTCGACCATCGAAGCGATGCCGGTCTGAAGCGTCAACAGGCGGACCAAGTCACCAATTTCCACTGCTTCTTCAACCAGCGCCGTCATCAGGCGCGGGGTGTTTACGGCCACGTCCACGCCCCAGGAATCGTCGAACATCCAGTCGTTTTTCGGATTGTTCACCCGTCCCACCGTGCGGCCCACGCCGAACTCGCTCTTGGCCAGCAGCGAGACCACCAGGTTCACCTTGTCGTCGCCGGTGGCCGAGACCACCACGTCGGCATCCTCGAGCCGGGCTTCGCGCAGCGTGGTGATTTCGCAGGCGTCGCCGATCAGCCAGCGTGCCCCCTTCAGTCCGCTGCGGCCGATCACCTCGGGCTTCGGATCAATCAGCAGGATCTCGTGGTTGTTCGAGAGCAACTCGCGCGCAATAGACGATCCAACGCTGCCTGCGCCGGCAATCACCACTCTCATTCCGACTCCTCCACCGGGGGCTTGGACAGGATCCGGTCGATCTCGAACGTTGAATCCACGCTCATCATGGCGTGCACGATGTCGCCCTTCTGGTATCGGGTGCCCGGGCCGGGCAGGATTCCCTCGCCAAAACGCGTCAGGTAGGCCACTCGGGCGCCGGAGGCCGCCTCGATCTCGGCCAGCTCCCGGCCCACCCAGCCGTCGTCCAGTTGCACTTCGCCCAAGATAAGTCGCCCGGATGCTTCGCGGAAGTCGCCCTTGATGCTCTGCTCGGGCAGGATCCGCCGCAGCACTTGGTCAGCGCTCCAGCGCACCGCGGCCACCGTGGGGATGCCTAGCCGCTGGTAGATTTCCGCGCGGCCGGGATCGTAGATCCGCGCCACGACGTGCGGCACGTGGAAGGTCTCGCGCGCCACGCGGGTGGCCAGGATGTTGGAGTTGTCGCCGCTGGAGACGGCGGCAAAAGCATAGGCGTTCTCGATGTCGGCTTGGCGCAAGGTGTCCCGGTCGAAGCCAACACCCGTCACTTTCCGTCCGGTAAAACCCGAACGTAGGCGGCGGAAGGCCCGATCGTCCTGGTCGATAATGGCTACGCTGTGCCCGGAATCAACCAGGGTGTGGGCCAGCGTGACGCCCACGCGTCCGCAACCCATGATCACAAAATGCGCCATCAACATCCTTCCGGCACCGGCCTGATACAGCGGGATACAAATCTACTGCAACCATAACGCCGAACCGGCCGCATCCCCGCCATCACAAAGCCGCGGCACTGACGGCGGTCCGCCTTGCACCCTCGGCCCGGGAAGCATCCAGCCGCGATGCCGATCTGATGAGCTTCGAGGGGCGAAAGATGCCAGTATGCCTGCCGTGGAGGGGCCGACGGCGCGGCCCCTCCACGGGGTTCTATTCGGTGCCGGCCGCGGCAGCCTGGGTTAGACGGACGGTGCTCAAACGGCCTCTTGCCGGCTGCAACGCGGAGGGCCAGATGCCCTGGCGGCCAGGGGAGAGGATCCTTGGGGTCCAAGGCGTTCTTGATCCGCTCGTTCAGCCGCTTGGCAGCATGGTTGTTGAAGTCGAACTGCTCGGCGATGAGGTCCATGAATTCGAGGTGCCCACGGTACTCGCCATAGCCCAGCGCCGCGGTTTCCTTGATCATCTCCGCGGTCATCTGGAAGGTGCTGTCCACGCCGTCAGCGTCCCCCGCGTTGAACAACACCAGCGCAAGCAGCTGCATGCTGCGGGCGGTGAGGGCGAACGCGGCTCCGTAGTCCAGGCCCGCGTGCTCGCAGTGCCTGTCCAGCAGACGGTGTAGGGTTCGTCCGTCATCTCCGGTGAGCGGGGAGATCGGGGCGAACGCCACGTGACCGGGCTGTTCATAGCCGTACCAGTCGAGCATCTTGAGCAGGTTCATATTGGGGATGCCGGCCATGGCATGGTCGGCGGGGAACACGTCCTAGGCGCGTGCATCGCCGGGGTATTCGCGGGCAACAAGGCGGGCGCCGGGGATGTGGGCTATGGCCTGTTCGATCAGGCGCTGCTGGACGTCCATCAGTCCTGGCGTCCCGTACAGGCCGATGCGGGCGTTCCAGTTTCCAAGTCCAAAGCGCTCCCGCATCGCGGCGCGGATTTCGTCGTCGATGGGCTGGGTGCTGTCGTGCCAGTCGGATTTCCGGCTTTGGGCCGTCACGATCGACGTTAAGTTCATGATGATCGCGCGGTTGGCGATGGTGCGGTCCATCAGCAGCGACCGGATGGCGTCGATCAGCTGGTAACAGCTCTCGTCGGTCTCGCAGTGTATCCACACCGCGCGCCAAGCCTCGGGACGGGGCATAAGCCACAGGCCCATCTTCGTCACGATGCCGAAGTTGGACTGCATGAACATCTGGTCCAGACGCGGACCAAAGCCGGGGGAATGGGTGTGGAAGTTTCGGCTGTTGGACTGGGCACCCATCCCGGTCCGCACCAGGTCGCCGTCGGGCAGGACGAGTGTCAATCATGTACGACTATGACCTGCCAGCTGGCCTCGACCATGTGGTCGTGAACGAACCCAAACCGCACATCCTCGTTGCCAAGAACCACCCTCTGGCATCCCGGCAGGATGTTTCTTTGCGCGAGGTCGCGGAAGAACCTTTCATCATGATCAAGACCCTTCCGGCCCGACCGCTGATCATGCAGGTATTCGCGGCCGCCGGCGTGACGCCCCATGTCCGCTTCAACTCCGGAAACTTCGACCACATCCGGTCCCTCGTCCAGCAAGAAATGGGGTACTCGATGGTGTCCCAGACAATTGGTGCCACTCCCGCGCACTGGACAGACGACGTCGTAGCCGTCCCTGTGAACGATCCGGTCCCGCCCGCCTACGTTGTTATTGCCAGCGTGGACCAAGCCCGCCTGACCCGGCGCGCTCAGGCCTTCCGCGAATTCTGCCTACGCCGGTACCAGAACGGCAACCAGCCCGAGGCGTGAAACGTCCTTGGCGGCCAGCCGTTCGCAGTCTAGGCGGTGGGGTCGGCGTCGCGTTCCGGCGGCTGATGGCCGGCGACGGCGGCGCGGGCGTCGCCCTCTTCGTGCCCGGCCTTCTTCTTGCCGAACGGCAGCACTTTCAGCAGCGGGTGCAGGATGGCCATGATGACGAGACCCCAGGCGAGTCCGAGGACGGCCGAGCACAGAGTGTTCACGAGCCAGGCTAGGAGGCCCCCGACCATGGCGATGCCGGCGAACGGGGTCTCGAGGACGTGGACCAGGTCATAGGGGGCGTGCCAGCCGAGGTCGTGCGCACCCTGGAGCATAATGTGGCCACCGACCCAGAGCATGGCGATGGTCCCGACGAAGGTGATGGCAGCCAGCACGGCGGGCATGCCCTTGACAAGCAGTCCGCCGAAGCGCTGCGAGCCCGCGGAGTCCTTGGTGGTCAGGTGCAGGCCGATGTCGTCCATCTTGACGATGAGTGCGACGGCGCCGTACACGAGCACCGTGATGGCGATCGCCACCACCACCAGGATGAGCGCGCGGACCCACAGGGACTGGTCGGCCACCTCGTTCATCGAGATGACCATGATCTCGCAGGACAGGATGAAGTCGGTGGTGATGGCGCCCTTGGTGACCTTGGCCTCGGCCGCCGGGCCGCGTTCGACCGCCGGCGCCTTTTCGGCTGAGTGGTCGCCGCGGAGCTTGTGCCAGACCTTCTCGGCACCCTCATAGCAGAGATAGGTTCCGCCCAGCATGAGAATGAACGGGATGACAGCCGGGATGAAGGCGCTGATGAGCAGCAGCGCCGGCAGGATGAACAACAGCTTGTTCCGGAGCGAGCCCCAGAAGATCCGCTTGATCATCGGCAGTTCGCGGGACGGGTCCGCCCCGGATACGTACTGCGGGGTGACGGCGGCGTCGTCGATCACCACGCCGGCGGCCTTGGTGCCGGCTTTGGCGGCCCCGGCCGCGACGTCGTCCAGCGAGGCGGCCGCTATCCGGGCTAGAGCTGCGACGTCGTCGAGCAGCGCAACCAGACCGCCGCTCACCGATTGCCTCCGCACTGCTCGGCGGCGGGCTGGGCGTAAAGGCAATGGTTGCGGCGCGTGATCGGCATACTCCAAAGTCTACGGGGGCGGAGGGCCCGCTGCCTGGTGTGGCCGCTATCTGACAGGGACGCGCGTCAGAGCGCCGTGCCCGTTTCCTCTGCGAGCGCTTGGATGAGTTGGTCTTGGAAAGCGTGGTCTTGGACCGCGCCGTGTGGTTGCTGCCGCTGCCGGTGGTACCAGTACCCGCCGCTGCCGAGTGCCTCCGGTTGATCGCTGGTTGCAAGCCATTCCTGGGTCTGGTGGCCGAGCTCCAGATCGTCGGGAGCGCCGCGTCCGCCCATCTTGGTCGGGACCCAGCCGGGGTCCACGGCGTTGCTGAGCAGTTCGGGGCGCAGGCGGGCGAGCGCGGCCGCCAGCGTGGTGACAAACAGCTTGCTGTCCGAGTAAGAGCCCGGTATCCGGCCCTGCCAGTCGACCCCGGCCAGCGATGGGTGCCCTGCGAAGTGCGAACCGCTGCTCACATACACGTGTCGCTTCGGTCCGTCGAGAAGCGCCGTGAGGAGGTAGGGAGCGATGATGTTCACCGGCATCACCGCCCGTCCGCTCCAGACGCCGGCGTTGTGGATGACCGCGTCGAGCGGGTCCCGGTCGTTCAGTTCCGCTGCTATGCCGCGGACGGCCTCGCGCTCGCGGAAATCGCCCACCACCATGTCCGCGCCGCGGTCGACCAGTGGGTCCAGGACCGGCGCCCGGTCCCGGTCTCGGGCGTGCACGACGACGTTGTGCCCGGCGGAGAGCAAGGCATCAGCTGCGGCCCGGCCGAGGCCGTCGGCCGAACCGGTGACCAGGATTCTCATGCTCTGGGTGCCCCTTACTCGTCCGCCGGCTCCTGCAGGGCGGCGAGCACGTGCATGTGCTCACGGTTCGACGGGTACAGGCGCCCGTAGGTGGCGTAGAGCTTTTCGTAGAGCACGGCGGTGGCCGGATCGGGCTTTACTGTCGTCGCCGTCCGGGCCCAGTCGGTTGCGGCGGGCACGGCCCCGGTTCCGATGGCGGCGAGCAGGGCGTCCCCATAGCTGGCACCGATGGTCTGTTCCGGAACCAGTTGATCGCGTCCGGTGATGTTGCTGACGATCTCTGTCCACAGCCTGGCCTTGGTGCCGCCGCCGACGGCTGCAACCCGCCGGATTGATTCGCCGGAGTTCTCCAGGTACTCGAGGATCTGCCGGATGCCGAAGCCGATGCCCTCGTACGCGGCACGGAACAGATGGCCGCGGCCGTGGCGCAGCGACAGCCCGGTGATCAGTCCGCGGGCGTCGGGATCGAAGACCGGCGTCCGTTCGCCGGCAAAGTAGGGCAGCAGCAGCAGCCCGTCGGATCCCGGGGGAGTAGCGGCGGCCTCGGCCACCAACTGCTCGAAGGGGACATCGCCGAACAGTCGCTGCAGCCAGGTGGTCAGGCTGCCGGACGTGGACATCCCCGCGGCCAGCGTCAGCGATCCCGGGTCCACCCCGGCCGTGGTCCAGAGCTTGGGTTCGGCCCGGAACTCCCCGAGGACCTGGACGAAGAACATGGTGGAGCCGTACATCAGCATCAGGTCACCCGGCTGCCGGACGCCGGCGCTGAACGCCTCGGCCCAGGCGTCCACGGTACCTGCGCAGACCGGCACGCCTTCCGGCAGCCCGGTTGCCTCGGCCGCGTGGCGATGGATGCGGCCGCACACTTCGGCCGGCCACGCCAGCAGGGGCTGCGGCAGGTGGGCAGCGACGGCGTTGTACCGTTCCGGATGCCACCGGTTGCCACGGAGGTCGTAGAGCGGATCGCATTGGCTGGCAGTGTGGTGGTCCACCACCAGCTCGCCAGTCAGCTTGGCCAGGAGGAAGGAGTTCAGGCTGTGCCAGTTCCGGGCGCGGGCAAAGACCTTCGGTTCCCGGTTGCGCAGCCAGCGGAGCTTCGGTCCCACGGCCTGGGACGAGAGTACCTTCCCTGAATCGCGAAAGATCGCCTCGGCGCCGAACTCCTCGGTGAGCTCGCGGATCTCGACGACGGCGCGCGCGTCGATTCCGTAGAGGATCGCCGGACGCAGCGGGGTCAGGTTCTCATCCGTGACGACCAGGCAGGGACCCATCGCGCTGACGCACACGCCGGCGAGCGCACCGGCGTCGTTCCGGGAGAAAAGCTCCCGGCAGAGCCGGACCACCTCCGCCCATGCCCCGCTCTCGGCGTCGAACTCCGCCCATCCCGGCCGCGGGTAGGAAACGTCGTGCATCACCGTTGCGCTGTCCAGGACCGTGCCCTTGGCGTCCGTCAGCACCGCCTTGCTGCTGCCGGTGCCGATATCGACGCCGAGGAACATATCGCTCAAACGGCCTGCCACTAGGCGCGGCCGTGCGAGGTGCGGGACTTGCGCGATACGGCGTCGAGGATCACGGCCAGCAGCAGCACCAGGCCGGTGATCATGTAACGGAACGACGACTCAAGGTTAAGCAGTGTCAGGCCGCTGGAGATGGACTGGATGACCAGGATGCCCAGGAGCGCGGAGAACGCCGAACCGCGGCCGCCGAACAGGCTGGTCCCGCCAATCACCGCGGCGGCGATGGCGTTCAGGTTCACGTCGCCGGTGCCGCTGCTCTGCGCCGAAGCGGCCAGCCGGCCGGCGGCCAGCATGCCGCCGACGGCCGCGAACGTCGAGCACAGGACGAAGATGGACACGTAGATGCGGTTAACGCTGATGCCGGCCCGCCGCGCCGCTTCCCGGTTGCCGCCGACGGCGTAGACGGAGCGCCCCCACTGGGTCCGGGTGAAGGCGTAGTGCATGACCAGGACCAGGGCGGCGAAGAAAACGAACATCCAGCCGACCCCGCGGGCCTGGTTCAGGTACCACACCGCGAAAATCAGGACCACGGCCAGCACGACCGTCTGTACCAGAACCAGACGCATCGGCCGCCCGGACAGACCGGCCTTGACCCGCTGGCGGGAGAGCGTGAGCTGGCTGAAGAAGAAGCCGAGCACGCCGAGGATGGCCAGCACGTAGGACAGCCAGACCGGCACGAACGCCGTCTGGCCAAACCAGACCAGGAAGGAATCGAACGGCAGGTTAATGGTGCCCTCGACCCCGAGCACCCACAGTTGCAGGCCGAGGAAGCCGAGCAGGCCGGCCAGCGTGATCACGAAGGACGGCACCCCGAACTTGGTGTACACCAGCGAATAGACCAGCCCGATGACGGCGCCGGCCGCCAGCGCAGTCAGGACCGCCAGCCAGATCGGCCAGTCCAGCTTGATGAAGGTGACGCCCACGATCGCCGCCGACAGGCCGCTGACCGAGCCCACGGACAGGTCGATCTCGCCGACCAGCAGGACGCAGACGATACCCAGCGCAATGACGCCGACGGCGGCGCTTTCCAGCAGCAGGTTGACCAGGTTGGCGCTGGAGAGGAAGAACGGGTTGAGGGCCTGGAAAATGGTCCAAATGATCAGCAGTCCCACGATGATGGGCAGCACACCCAGATCGCCGCCGCGGACCCGGTTGACCCCGACCTTGACGGCGCCCTTGAAGCCCTCGGTCCGGATCAGCCGTTCATCCTGCAGGTCGGTGGCCATCGGGGCGACTGGGGTGGCTGGATTCGTTGTCATGGTACGGTCCCTTCTTCCGGTTCTGCCCCGGATCCCGGTTGCCCCGTGCTTCCGGCCGCCTGACCGGGCGGCAGCGAGCCGCCACCTGGCCCGTTTAGCCCGCCCGGCCCGCCGGGTTCGGCCGACCCGTCATCCTCGGTTGCCGGTCCTCCCGCGCTCGCCGAGGCCGCGGCACCGGTTTGTGCGGCGCGCTGGGTCACCACGTTGTCGGTGGCGCCGGTGATGGCGGCGATCAGGTCGTCGGTTGAGACGTCCTTCATCCGGAACGTGCCGTTGTTCTTCCCCAACCGCAGCACCGCAACACGGTCGGCGACGGCTTGGACGTCCTGCATGTTGTGGCTGATCATGATCACCGCGAGGCCGTTTTCGCGCAGCCGCTCCACCAGGTTCAGCACCTCGGCCGTCTGCGCCACGCCGAGGGCGGCCGTGGGCTCGTCGAGGATGATGAGCTTGGGGCTGCCCAGCAGCGACCGGGCGATGGCAACGGTCTGCCGCTGGCCGCCGGAGAGGGAGGCGACGGCGATGCGGACGGAGGGGATCTTTGCCGACAGCTGCCGCAGCAGCTTCCAGGACTGGACCTCCATCTCCACTTCGTTCAGCCGCCAAGGCCCCAGCTCGCGGCCGAGGAAAAGGTTGTCGACGACGGTGAGGTTGTCGCAGAGGGCGAGGTCCTGGAAGACCGTGGCGATGCCCAGCGCAATGGAATCGACCGGCGTATGGATGGTCACGTCCTTACCGTCAAAGTTCACGGTGCCGGTGTCCTGCGGATGCACGCCCGCGAGGATCTTGACCAAGGTGGACTTCCCGGCGCCGTTGTCGCCGACCAAGGCAACAACTTCGCCGGCATGGACGTCCAAGGCGATGTCCGACAAGGCTGCAACGGCACCGAAATGCTTGCTCACGCCTCGCATGGACAGCACCGGAGCGGCTGCCTCCGTCCGTTCCGCTGACACAGTGGACACTGCCTTCCCCTTTCCTTACGACGGCGGCGCTGCCGGGTCGCGGCACCGCCGTCGGCCGCTGAGCTACTTGATGCCGAGGTCGTCGCAGCCCTTCTTGTATTCACCGGTGCAGACTTCTTCAGGCTTGTAGATGCCGCCGTCGAAAATCACTTCCTTGACGTTGTCCTTCGTGACCACCGTCGGCACGAACAGCGCCGCGGGAGTTTCGAAGAGCGTCGCGTCGGGTTCCGGGGTCTCGCCGTTGAGCAGCTGGACGGCCACCTCGGCAGACTTTTCGGCAACGATCTTGATGGGCTTGGAGATCGTGTTGTACTGGTCGCCGCTGATGATCCGCTGGATCGCGGCGACCTCGGCGTCGTTGCCGGTGACCGGGGGCATGGGCGTCACACCGGCGGCCTTCAGGGCGGCGATCGAACCGCCGGCGGTGCCGTCATTGGCGGCCACAATGCCGGTGATTTCCTCACCGAACTGGGTGATCTGGCCGGCGACCCAGTCCTGGGCTTTCGACGGCTGCCACTCCGGGGTGTCATAGGAGGCCAGCACCTTGTGGTCGCTGGCATCGACGGCTTCCTTCGCGCCTTCCTTGATCAGCTGCGCGGCCCGGTCGGTGGGGGAGCCGTTGACCATCAGCACGCCGCCGGTCTTGTCGCCCTCGGAATCGAGTTTTTCGACCAGGTCCGTGGCAATGAGGTTGCCGATCTTCTTGTTGTCGAAGGAGACGTAGAAGTCTGCCGGGGTGTCCGGGACCGGCCGGTCGTAGGTGACCACCTTGATGCCCTGGCCCTTTGCGGTGCTGACCAGCGAGGCGGCGGCGGTGCTGTCCACCGCGTCCAGGACCAGCACCTTGACGCCCTGGGTGATCATGGCGTTGGCCTGCTGCTGTTGCTTGTTCGCGTCGCCGTCGGCGTTCTGGTAGAGCACTTCACAGCCGGGGCACAGTTCCATGACCTTGGCCTTGAACAACGGGCTGTCCTGCTGCTCGTAGCGGGTCGAGGCCCGATCCGGCATCAGGAACGCAATCTTGCCCTCGGCCTGGCCGCCTCCGCTGCCTCCGCTTGCTCCGCCGCCGCCGCCGCCTCCGCCGCCTCCGCAAGCGGTCATGCCGGCTGCCAGAAAGAGGGCAGTGGTGAGGCCCAGGATTCCTTGTGTGTACTTCTTCATCGGAACTCCTCTGTACTGGTGGTGTGCCGCATTGCCATTCTTTGCGTTTCGGGCAGCCGCGGTCAGAGTCGCTGGGGGTAGATCATTGCCTTGAGCGATTCGGGTTCGGTGGAAGTGTTTTCCAGTGCGGCCGCGGTCTGCGGCAGCGAAAAGCTGTGCGTCACCAGTCCCTCAAGGTTGATCCGGCCGGAGGAGACCAAGGCGATGCCCAACGGCCAGGTGTCCTTGTACCGGTTCACCATCGAGATGGTGATCTCTTTCCAGTTGAGCGTGGACAGCGGCAGCGGCACTTCTTCGGTTTTGGCCAACCCGATGACGGCGGCCCGCCCTGCCTCCTGCAACCGGCCGAGCCCGGAGGCGAGGACGCCGGGGGCGCCGGAACATTCCAGCAGCACATCAAAGGTCCGCGAGGTCGGTGCATCGCTTTTCTCCACGGCAAATCCGTGGTCGCGGGCGACGCCGAGCCGGTAGTCGGAAATGTCCGTGAGCGTGACGCTCCCGGCACCGAGGGCCCGGGCCGCTTCGGCGGCCAGCAGGCCAACCGGCCCGGCACCGGTGATCAGCACGTCGTCGCCGGCCTGAAGGTTCGCCCGCTGGCAACCCCATAGCCCCACGGACAGCGGCTCGAGCAGTGCACCGTCCTCGTAGCTCATCGAATCCGGTATCGGGAAGTAGCAGCGGGCGTCCATGGCCAGGTACTGCAGCAGCGCGCCGTCGTAGGGCGGGGTGGCCAGGAACTCCAGGTTGGGACACAGATGGTAGCGGCCCGCCCGGCATTCTTCGCAGCTGCGGTCCGGTGTGCCCGGCTCGACGGCCACCCGGTCTCCGACGTGGACGTTGTCCACCGCTTCGCCGACGGCGACCACTTCGCCGGAGACTTCGTGGCCCAGGATGAACGGGCCGTCAACCACGAAAGGGCCGATCTTCCCGTAGCGGTAATAGGCGACGTCCGAGCCGCAGACCCCCACCGCTTCCACCCGGATCACGGCCTGGCCCGGGCCGGGCTCGGGCATCGGGCGCTCCTGAATCTCGATGCTGTTCAGGCCGGTCATCACGGCGGCTGCGTTGCCCATCAAGACTCCTTTTCAACCAGTCCGGCGTCGAACGACCCCGGACGCTGGTGTGAGTCAGCGCACATTGACACGCACATGCTAACCCCGGCGGAGGTGCCGTGGCTATGAAATGGAAGGCGGAGTTTCTCCAGCCTCGTCAGATTCCGGCCGGGCAGGTTCAAGCGGGGAGGTTGGCCAGCTTCCGCGCCCAAGGGTGGCCGGCTCCGGTGCTCCAGCAGCCTGCCGTCGCCGGGGGCGTTCCGATGTCTGATTCTCGGGGCGCCGGGACACCGGACCGGCGGTCTGTCCCGCCGCGACAGCTGGCGTCGATTAGCTGGCATAGACTCGGAGCCGTGAAGAATTGGCTCATGTTATTGCCTGTCGCATCGAGCGAAGCGTGCTGACATTTTTCGACGCCCTCAAGCGGGTGTTGGTGGGCAAGCCATTCCGCACCGAGCGGCTGAAGCAGGAAGCGCTGCCGCGCCGGTTCGCGGTGCCGGTCTTCTCCGCGAATGCGCTCTCCTCGGTGGCCTATGCCCCGGACGAAATCCTGCTCACGCTGGCCTTGGCCGGAGTAGCCGCCATCGCGATCGCCCCGTGGGTGGGCCTGGCCGTCATGGTGGTGCTGCTGGTGCTGGTGGCCTCCTACCGCCAGAGCATCCATGCGTACCCGGTGGGCGGCGACTATGAGATAGCCACAAAGAACCTGGGCAGATCAGCGGGCATCACCGTGGGCTCCGCCCTGATGCTGGACTATGTGCTCACCGTGGCAGTGTCTATGTCCTCCGCGGCCCACTATCTGGTGTCCGCCTTCCCGGCGCTGAACGGTTGGCAGCCCGGGGCGGCCGTGGCCGGCATCGCGGTGCTGGCCCTGCTGCATCTGCGTGGCTTGGCCCGCGGGCGGCGGGCCGTGGCGATTGCCACCTATGTCTTTGTGGGCACCGTGCTGCTGATGTGCCTGGTGGGGTTTGTCCGCGACCTCACCGGAAGTCTCGGTGAGGCACCCAGCGCCGCGTTCGACGTCGTACCGGAACCCGGCATGGAGGCCGGCCTGATGGGTTTGGCCGGCGCACTGCTGGTGCTGCGCGCGTTTTCCACCGGTGCCGCCGCGCTGACGGGTGTGGAGACGCCGGCCAGCAACGTGCCCGCCTTCGAGAAACCGCGGGCCAAGAATGCCGGTTTTGCGCTGCTGATGCTGGGCATCTCCGCGACGGTGATCACCATGGCGGTGATGTACCTGGCCCGCGCCACGCAGGTACGGGTGGTGCAGGTTCCCGCCGAGCAGCTGCGCTTGAACGGGGAGCCACTGCCGGCCGGCTACTTCCAGTCCCCGGTGCTGAGCCAATTGGCGGAAACGGTCTTCGGCGGCGGTGCCTTGCTTTTTTACCTGATGGTGGCGGCCACAGCGGCCATCCTGGTGTTGGCCAGCCACTCGGCGTTCAACGCCTTCCCGCAGTTGGCCTCGATCCTCGCCACCGACGGCTTCCTGCCCCGCCAGCTGCGCACCCGCGGCGACCGGCTCAGCTACAGCAACGGCGTGCTGGCGTTGGCGGCCGCGGCCGTGGTGCTGGTGCTGATCTTCAACGCGGACGTTACCCGGCTGATCCCGCTCTACGTGATTGGCGTCATCGTTTCCTTCACCTGCAGCCAGCTGGGCATGATCCGGCACTGGTCGCTCGAAATCCGGGCCACGCCGCACCGGCCGGTGCGCCGCCGCATGGTGCGTTCCCGAATGATCAACCTGGTGGGCTTCATCCTGACCGTCACGGTGCTGGTGGTGGTGCTGGTCAGCAAGTTCATTTTCGGGGCCTGGCTGGCCGTGCTGGGCATCGTGGTGCTCTGGCTAATCATGCACAGCATTAACCGCCACTACGTCCAGGTGGCCCGCGAGCTCGCAGTCGACCCAGACCAGCCGACCACCGCGCTGCCGTCGCGGGTGCACGCCGTGATTCTGGTCTCGCATGTGCGCAAGCCGGTGCTCCGGGCGCTCGCCTTCGCCCGGGCGTCGCGGCCGTCGCGGCTCGATGCGGTGGTGGTGGATCTGGACCCTGAGCAGACCGAGCGAACCGTGAGCGACTGGGAGAAACTCAACATCCCGGTGCCGATCACGGTGCTGGCCTCCCCGTACCGTGAGACCACCACGCCGATCATCGACTACATCAAAAGCATCCGCAGGGATTCCCCGCGCGAACTGGTGGTGGTCTACATCCCGGAGTACGTCGTGGGACGCTGGTGGGAACAGCTAGTGCACAACCAGACCGCGCTGAGGATCAAGACCCGCCTGCACTTTGAGCCGGGGGTCATGGTGGCCAGTGTGCCGTGGCAGCTGGCATCCTCCGATTCCGCCCGCCGATACCAGGAGCTTCCATGACCAAACCCGCGCCGCAGTTGATCGAACTGACCATCGGTGCGCCCGCGCACGGAGGGCACTTCGTCGCCCGGCACGAGGGCCGCGTGGTTTTCGTCCGGCACGCGCTTCCGGGTGAACGCGTGCTCGCACGGGTGACCGACGGCGGAGCGGACGCAGGCTTCTGGCGCGCGGACACGGTGGAGGTGCTGGAGGCGTCCGCCGACCGGGTGGCGCATCCGTGGGCGCCGGCCGATGCGCTTGCTGCCGCGAAGGCCGGACGGCAGCCGGTAGGCGGCGCCGAATTCGGCCACATTGCGCTGGCCGCGCAGCGCCGGCTGAAAGGCACGATTTTCGCGGAACAGCTGCAGCGGCTGGCCAAGCTGGACCGCGAGGTGACCGTGGAAGCTCCGGAGGGGGAGTACGACGACGGCCTCGGCTGGCGCACGCGGGCCGCCTTTGGCGTGGGGCCGGACGGGCGCCTGGCCATGCATGCGCACCGGTCCGACGAACTGATTCCGGTCCAGGACATGCCGCTGGCCGTGGATGCCATCAATGACCTGCGGCTGTGGGACCTGGACCTGAGCGGGCTGGAGCGGGTGGAAGTGGCGGCCCCGGCCGATGGTGGCACCCCGCTGGCGCTGCTGGTGCCAGCCGCCGGGGCCACGCCGAGGCGGCTGGCGAAGATCGCCGAGCGGATCGAGCCCGGGGTATCGGTGGCGGCCTGGGAGCCGGAGCCGGGCCGGCTCACCCGGCTGCGGGGACGTACCTGGGTGGCCGAAACCAACGGTGCCCACCAGTACCGGGTGACCGGCGAAGGCTTCTGGCAGATCCACCGGCTGGCACCGGCCACCCTCTCGTCGGCCGTGATGGACGGCGTGGCGCCGCGGGCGGGGGAGCGGGTGGCAGATCTGTACGCCGGGGCCGGACTGTTCACGGCGCCGCTGGCCGAGGCCGTCGGTGTCACGGGCAACGTGCTCTCCGTGGAGGGCTCGCCGGCGGCCAGCAAGGATGCGCGGAAAAATCTGCACGGCTTCGGTCAGATCGAGATTGTCCAAGGCAAGGTGGAGCGGGTGCTGCGCTCGCAGGCCCAGGTGCTGGACGCCGTCGTACTTGATCCGCCCCGCGCCGGCGCCGGCAAGGCGGTGGTGCAGGCAGTGGCCTCCCGGAATCCCCGTGTGGTCGGCTACGTCGCGTGCGATCCGGCGTCCTTCGCCCGCGACCTTGGCTACTTCCTGCAGCTGGGTTGGAACCTCGATTCGCTGCGGGTCTTCGACCTGTACCCGCACACGCACCACATGGAGTCGTTCGCCGTGCTCACGCCCGGCGACAACTGACCCCTGCCGGCCGGTGCCTGACGGAGCCGAACCGCCGATTAGGGGTGTGAGCCAGGCCTCAGGTGGCGTTCCGCTGCCCGCCAACCGGCTAGCAGCTAGGATGGACGCAGCGGTTCCGGGCGAAGCATCCTGCCTCTGTCCTGTCGATTCTGCGGGCTTCGGCGTGCAAGCGGCCCAGAGGCCGAACCCGCAGCGGTCCCTTCACACTTAGGGATGCCTAACTAGCGGGTGGTTGCTGCCCGGACAAAGATAAAGTGTGGCGAGAGGAGTCCTGTTATGAGTAATGTGGACAGCTTCGGTTCCAAAGGCGTCTTGAACGTCGCCGGTGCCGAATACGAAATTTTCCGGCTGAGTTCAGTAGAAGGTGCCGAGAGCCTTCCGTTCAGCCTCAAGGTCCTGCTGGAGAACCTGCTCCGCACCGAAGATGGTGCGAACATCACCGCGGACCACGTCCGCGCCCTGGCCGGTTGGAACCCCGACGCGCAGCCGGACACCGAAATCCAGTTCACCCCCGCCCGCGTGATCATGCAGGACTTCACCGGTGTTCCCTGCGTCGTGGACCTGGCTACCATGCGCGAGGCCGTCAAGGACCTCGGCGGCGATCCGAAGCGCGTGAACCCGCTGGCTCCGGCCGAACTGGTCATCGACCACTCGGTGCAGATCGACGTGTTCGGCAACGCCGGCGCCCTGGAACGCAACATGGAGATCGAATACCAGCGCAACGGTGAGCGCTACCAGTTCCTGCGCTGGGGCCAGACCGCGTTTGAGGACTTCAAGGTTGTCCCGCCGGGAACCGGCATTGTGCACCAGGTCAACATCGAGTATCTGGCCCGCACCATCATGACCCGCGAGGTCGATGGCAAGGTCCGCGCCTACCCGGACACCCTGGTGGGTACCGACTCGCACACCACCATGGTCAACGGCCTGGGCGTGCTCGGCTGGGGCGTCGGCGGCATCGAGGCCGAGGCAGCTATGCTGGGCCAGCCCGTCTCCATGCTGATTCCGCGCGTCGTCGGGTTCAAGCTGACCGGCTCCATCCCGGCCGGCGCCACCGCCACGGACGTGGTGCTGACCATCACCGAGATGCTGCGCAAGCACGGCGTGGTGGGCAAGTTCGTTGAGTTCTACGGCGAAGGCGTGGCCGCTGTGCCGCTGGCCAACCGCGCCACCATCGGCAACATGAGCCCGGAATTCGGTTCCACCGCCGCCATGTTCCCGATCGACGACGTGACCCTCGATTACCTGCGCCTGACCGGCCGGTCCGAGGAGAACATCGCCCTGGTCGAGGCCTACACCAAGGAACAGGGCCTCTGGCACGACCCGTCCCGCGAACTGAAGTTCTCCGAGTACCTCGAACTGGACCTGTCCACCGTGGTGCCGTCCATCGCCGGACCGAAGCGCCCGCAGGACCGGATCGAGCTGACCACGGCCAAGAACCAGTTCCGCAAGGACCTGCAGAACTACGTGGTTTCGGACAACGAAGACGCCCTGGACGAGGCTCTCGAGGAGTCCTTCCCGGCGTCGGACGTCCCGGCCATGACTTCCACCGTGCGCCACTCCGCTGCAGCCCTTGCTGCCGGGGCGCAGGCTGAGGAGCGCCCTGCCGGCGGTGCGGCCGCCCAGGGACGCCACGTTGCACTGCCCAGCGACGGCCGCCCTTCCAAGCGCGTGCACGTCAGCATGGAAGACGGACGTGAGTTCGAGCTGGACCACGGTGCGGTCTCGATCGCATCGATCACCTCCTGCACGAATACCTCCAACCCCTCGGTGATGCTGGCTGCGGCCGTGCTGGCCCGCAACGCGGTGGAAAAGGGCCTGGCGTCCAAGCCGTGGGTCAAGACGTCCATTGCCCCCGGGTCCAAGGTAGTCACCGACTACTACGAGCAGTCCGGCCTGATTCCGTACCTGGAGAAGCTCGGCTTCTTCGTGGTGGGCTACGGCTGCGCCACCTGCATCGGCAACTCCGGCCCGCTGGAGCCCGAGATCTCGCAGGCCATCCAGGACAACGACCTCTCCATCACCTCGGTCCTGTCCGGCAACCGCAACTTCGAAGGCCGGATCAACCCGGACGTCAAGATGAACTACCTGGCGTCCCCGCCCCTGGTGGTCGCTTACGCCCTGGCCGGCACCATGGACTTCGACTTCGAGAAGCAGCCGCTGGGTCAGGACACAGACGGCAACGACGTGTTCCTGAAGGACATCTGGCCGAACCCGGTCGAGGTCCAGCAGGTGATCGACTCCTCGATCAACAAGGAGATGTTCGCCAAGGGCTACGAAGGTGTGTTTGAGGGCGACGACCGCTGGAAGGCGCTGCAGACCCCCGAGGGCGACACCTTCGCCTGGGATCCGAACTCCACCTACGTGCGGAAGCCACCGTACTTCGAGGGCATGAGCGCGCAGCCGGAGCCGGTCAAGGACATCAGCGGCGCCCGCGTGCTGGCCAAGCTGGGCGACTCGGTCACCACCGATCACATCTCCCCGGCCGGTTCCTTCAAGTCGGACAGCCCGGCAGGCCGCTACCTGCTGGAGAACGGCGTGGAGCGCAAGGACTTCAACTCCTACGGTTCCCGCCGTGGCAACCACGAAGTGATGATCCGCGGCACCTTCGCCAACATCCGGCTGCGCAACCAGCTGCTGGACAACGTGGAGGGCGGCTTCACCCGCGACTTCAGCCAGACAGGTGGCCCGCAGGCGTACATCTACGATGCGGCTATGAACTACCAGGCTGCCGGCACTCCGCTGGTGGTGCTGGCCGGCAAGGAATACGGCTCCGGCTCGTCCCGCGACTGGGCTGCCAAGGGCACCGCGCTGCTGGGTGTCAAGGCGGTCATCGCCGAAAGCTTCGAGCGCATCCACCGCTCGAACCTGATTGGCATGGGCGTGCTCCCGCTGCAGTTCCCGGCCGGCGAGTCCGCTGCATCGCTGGGGCTCACCGGCACGGAGACCTTCGCCATCTCGGGTGTGACCGCTCTGAATGAGGGCACCACGCCGAAGACGCTGCAGGTCACCGCCACCGCCGAGGACGGCTCCACCAAGAGCTTCGACGCCGTAGTGCGCATCGACACGCCAGGTGAAGCCGACTACTACCGCAACGGCGGCATCCTGCAGTACGTGCTGCGCCAGATCTCGGCCAGCTAATCACTGCATAGCACGTCAGCTAAAGGCGG
This sequence comes from Arthrobacter sp. NPDC089319, assembly GCF_040684925.1. NCBI lineage: Bacteria > Bacillati > Actinomycetota > Actinomycetes > Micrococcales > Micrococcaceae > Arthrobacter > Arthrobacter sp. NPDC089319. Next base: position 126,285 of record NZ_JBFBGZ010000007.1, read on the forward strand.
GCGTCCGGGCAACCGGACGCCCGCCTTTGGCGTCCACGGAAAGAACCACCACTGCGGCGCCGCAACTCCTCGGCCGGCGAGCGGACACTCCGCCCTTGGCGTGGTCCTGCAGGCGTGTGTGCACCCTCGCATCGGCGGAACGCAAGGTGCAGGATGGATGGCGGTAGGATTAACCGACGCTTTGTGAAGGAAAGGACCTGCTCTGTGGGATTGCTCGAGACCATCCGCGAGCCGCGCGACCTCCGCCGGATCGACATGGTCCAGTTGCAGGACCTGGCCCAGGAGATCCGCCAGTTTCTGATCACCAACGTCGCACAGACCGGCGGGCATCTGGGCCCCAACCTTGGCGTGGTGGAGCTGACCCTGGGCATCCACCGGGTGTTTGACTCCCCGCACGACAGCATCGTTTTCGATACCGGCCACCAGTCCTATGTGCACAAGCTGGTCACCGGACGGCAGGACTTCGGGACGCTGCGGCAGCAGGACGGCCTCGCCGGCTACCCGGACCGCGCCGAATCGGCACATGACATCGTGGAAAGCTCGCACGCGTCGTCGTCGTTGTCCTGGGCCGACGGAATTTCCCGGGCCCGCCAGCTGACCGGCGAAGGCGACCGCTACGTCGTCGCCGTGGTGGGCGACGGCGCCCTCACCGGCGGCATGGCGTGGGAAGCCGTGAACAACATTGCCGCGGACCGGGACCGGCGCGTGGTGATCGTGGTCAATGACAACGGGCGCTCCTACGCCCCGACCATCGGCGGCCTGGCCGACCAGCTGGCAGCCCTGCGCCGGACCACTATCGACAGGGTCCGCACCCACCGCGCCTACGAAGGCACGCTTAACTGGTGGAAACAGAAGCTGCAGTCGGGCGGGCCGGTGGGCCAGTTCGCGTACAAGAGCCTGCACGCCACCAAGAAGGGCATCAAGGACTGGTGGGCGCCACAGGGCCTCTTCGAAGACCTCGGCATGAAGTACATCGGCCCGATCGACGGGCACGATCTGGAGGCCGTCGAGGCGGCACTGTCCCAGGCCAAGAACTACAGCGGACCGGTGATTGTTCACGCGATGACTGAGAAGGGCCGCGGCTATGCGCCGGCCCGCGCCCACGAGGCGGACCAGTTCCATGCCGTGGGCGTGATTGATCCGGAGACCGGCGAGCCGGTTGAATCCGGCGGCCGGAAGTCGTGGACCTCCGTCTTCGCGGACGAGATCGCCGACATTGCCGACGAACGCCGGGACATCGTCGGCATCACCGGAGCCATGCTGATTCCGGTGGGCCTGCAGAAGTTCGCGTCCAAGCATCCGGAGCGCGTTTTCGACGTCGGGATTGCGGAGCAGCACGCGCTGACCAGCGCTGCCGGAATGGCCTACGGCGGGCTGCATCCGGTGGTGGCCCTCTACGCCACCTTCCTGAACCGCGCCTTCGACCAGCTGCTGATGGACGTGGCGCTGCACAAAGCCGGCGTCACCGTGGTGCTGGACCGCGCCGGGGTCACCGGGCCGGACGGCCCGAGCCACCACGGCATGTGGGACATGGCGCTGCTGCAGATTGTGCCTGGCCTGCACCTGGCCGCGCCGCGGGACGCCGCCCGGCTGAAGGAAGAACTGCGCGAGGCGGTGGCCGTCAGCGACGCGCCCACCGTGGTCCGCTTCTCCAAGGGATCCGTGGGACCGGACGTCGAGGCCATCGAGCGGCTCAAGGACGGCGTGGACGTCCTGGCCCGCCGGCCATCCAACGGGACCATGCCGATGGACAACGACGTGCTGATCGTCAGCGTGGGCGCCATGAGCGAACTGGCGCTGGATGTCTCCAACCGGCTGGGTGCGCAGGGCATCAGCTCCACCGTGGTGGACCCCCGCTGGGTGCTGCCGGTGGCGCCGTCGCTGATTGGACTCGCCGCCCGGCACCGGATCGTGGTCGTGATTGAAGACGGCGTTCGCGCCGGCGGCGTAGGGTCCCGGATCCGCCAGGAAATGCGGGCGGCCGGTGTGGACACGGCGCTGAACGAAGTGGGGCTGCCGGTCGAGTTCCTGGCGCACGGCACCCGCGGCGAGGTGCTGGAACGCGTCGGCCTGACCGCGCAGCAGGTGGCCCAGGACACCGTCGCGCAGGTGCTGGGCACCAAGGTGCCGTTCGCCCGCCCGCTGCCGGGCCAAGAACTGCCGACCGGCCAGATTCCCAAGATCCAGTGACCGGGCGCATCCCCGCGCGGGCCCAGCCCGGCGACATGGTGGTGTTCCGCAATTGGAAGTACGACGGCGGCGCCCACTGGCTGGTGCCGGGCACCTATCTGGGTGCCGACTCGTTCGGCGACTGGATCTTCCAGCCCGCCGGCTCTTTGGTGGCCCGGCCCGGCGTCGCGTTCTACGCCGCCTCCGACGCCGTGCAGTTCCTGCCCCGCGAGGGCGACTTCGTGGCGACGTTCTACGACGAGACCTATCCCGGCGACTTCCGCATCTACATTGACCTGGCCACCGGCATCCGGGTGGACCCGCTGCTGCCGGCCGGCTGGGAAGTCCAGCTCACCGACATGGATCTTGACGTGATCCGGACCGCCGCCGGCCGCGTCTATATCGACGACGAGGACGAGTTCGCCGAACACCGCGTCACGATGGACTATCCGGCAGCGCTGGCCGAACAAATCCAGGCCAGCTGCCGCGCGCTCTACGAGCAAGTATTGGCACAGGCCGCGCCGTTCGACGGAACGGCCCTGACGTGGTTAAACAAAGGACGGACATGAGTTTCCTTCGGGTCTACAAGAAGAACGACGACGGCGGGCTGGTCTTCCGGGAGGCATGGTTCGACGAAGACTACGGCCAGTTCGTGGTCAACCACGGAGCCGTCGGGCACCAGAGCACCACACAGGAGAGCAAGAATGTCACGGCGGAGGCCGCCGAGTCACTGATGGACGCCTTCGCCGCGCAGTGCGCCGAAGACGGCTACGCCGAGCTAGTGCCGGGGGAGCAGTCCTGGGTGGTGGCCCAGTATGCGTTGAAGACGGCTGCCGGCGGCGACCGCGACCGCTATCTGGAGGACAAGGCCAAACGCACCATCACGGAGTACTTCGCCTGGCGCGGGCTCGGCACCGTGGAGAAGACCGAGTTTGTCCCGCACAAGCTCAACATCTATGTGATGGCTCCTGACGCGGCCAAAGCCGTGACGGGTCTCAAAGTCTGCCTCCGCGAAGCCAAGCTGGACTACACCAAGCTCAGCATCGGCGTCGCGCCCCACGACAACCTGGCGGCCGTGAAGCAAAAGCATCCGCTGCCGGCCAAGACGGCCTTCAGCTTGGGCTGACACGGGCACTGGCGTCGGAGCTGGCTCTGCCGGGTTGACGCCGGCGCTGGCTCTGCCGGGCTACGCCGGGCCTTGCCGGGCCGCGCTACCGCGGCTCCGCCGGAGTTATGCCTGCAGCCAGGGCCGCCTGGCGGTAGACCGCGGCCAGGCTGGCCACGTTGTGGTGGGCATTGAGGCCGCTCGGATTCGGCACCGCCCAGAGCTCGGCGCCGCCCATCCTTTCCGGCTGGCGGCCCAGCTGCGCCTTCGGCCGCCCAAAGCCCACCCGGTAGGCGCTGATTCCCGCCACCGCCACCACCCGCGGACCGAGCGCTTCGATCATCTCCTCGAGCCGCCGGGCGCCGGCGCGCAGCTCGTCGGGCCCCAATTCGTCCGCCCTGGCCGTGGCCCGCGGGACAATGTTGGTGATGCCGACGCCGCGGGATATCAGATGGTCGCGGTCCTCCTCAGCCATTCCCTCGCCGGCGCGGATTAAATGATCGGTGATGCCGGCTGCGGCGAGGGCAGGATAGAACCGGTTGCCGGGGCGGGCGAAATGCGAGCCGGTGGCTGCCGACCACAGCCCGGGATTGATGCCCACGAACAGCAGGCGCAGGCCCGGGCCCAGGAGGTCCGGGACGAGTGCGTCCTGGAACGCGAGCAGTTCAGTTCTGGTGAAGGCCACCCCATCACTCTATTCACACGGTCGGGTCAAGCGCCCGGTCCTGCCGGTCGGCAACCGGGCTCGTTGCGCTGCCTCTTCAGGTGTAGAGGAGCATGGCGTCCGCGGCGGCACCGAGGTCGGTGAAGCCGCGTGATTCGTAGAGCCTGCGGCCGGGCGGATCGGCTGTGAGGCTGACGTAAGCGCCGCGGGGCGCCCGGGTGCGGATGTCGTCGAGCAGGCCGTCGAGCACAGCAGCGCCAATGCCGCGCCGTTGATGGTCCGGCAGGGTAGCCATGTCGGCGATGAGGAAGTACCAACCTCCGTCTCCGATGACGCGGCCCATCCCGACCGGTTCGCCGCCGGGACCGACCACATACCTGAACGACCATGACCCCGCGATGGCGGCCGCTGCCTGTTCCGGCGTCCTGAGCGAGAGCCCGCTGCCTATTCTAAGCCGGATGTAATCATCGACGGAGGGAGCGGCAGTAACAAGCTGATACGGAGACCGAAGCGACACCCTACAAGTTTAGTGGCTTTTGCGTAAGCCAGAGGCCCGGCACCCGTGAAGCGGGGGTGCCGGGCCTCTGGCTGCGATCCTGCGGGCAGGACTGCTGGGGTCAGTCGGTTCCGGCGTCGAACGCTGCGCGGTCCAGCGCCTCGTCCGCTGCCCGGTCGGCAGCGTCCAGCGCGGCGGTGTCCGCGATCTCGGTGGCGCCGCCGGCTTCCAGCGCACCTACCAGTTCGGCGGTCGGGCCGCCCACCAGCCCGAGAGCGGCGTACTGCTCCAGCCGGGAGCGGGAGTCGGCGATGTCCAGGTTGCGCATGGTCAGCTGGCCGATGCGGTCCAGCGGGCCGAAGGCGGCGTCGCCAACGCGCTCCATGGACAGCTTGTCCGGGTGGTAGCTCAGCGCCGGCCCGGTGGTGTCCAGAATGGTGTAGTCCTCACCGCGGCGCAGGCGCAGGGTGACCTCGCCGGTGACCGCGGAGCCGACCCACTTCTGCAGCGATTCGCGCAGCATCAGCGACTGCGGGTCGAGCCAGCGGCCTTCGTACATCAGGCGGCCCAGGCGGCGGCCTTCCGCGTGGTAGTTCGCCACGGTGTCTTCGTTATGGATGGCATTGAGCAGCCGCTCGTAGGCGATGTGCAGCAGCGCCATGCCCGGCGCTTCGTAGATGCCGCGCGACTTGGCCTCGATGATCCGGTTCTCGATCTGGTCGGACATGCCCAGGCCGTGCCGGCCACCGATGACGTTGGCCTCGTTGACCAGGGCGACGGCGTCGGCGAACTCGGTGCCGTTGATGGCCACCGGGCGGCCGGCCTCGAAGCGGATGGAAACGTCCTCAGTGGCGATCGCCACGTCCTCGCGCCAGAAGGCCACGCCCATGATCGGCTCGACCGCTTCCAGGCTGGTGCCCAGGTGCTCCAAGGTCTTGGCCTCGTGCGTGGCACCCCAGATGTTGGCGTCGGTGCTGTACGCCTTTTCGGCGGAGTCGCGGTACGGGAAGTTGTGCGCGGTCAGCCACTCGGACATCTCCTGGCGGCCGCCCAGTTCGGAGACGAAGTGCGGGTCCAGCCACGGCTTGTAGATGCGCAGCCGCGGGTGGGCCAGCAGTCCGTAGCGGTAGAAGCGCTCGATGTCGTTGCCCTTGTAGGTGGAGCCGTCGCCCCAGATGTCCACTCCGTCTTCGCGCATCGCGCGCACCAGCAGCGTGCCGGTTACGGCACGGCCCAGCGGGGTGGTGTTGAAGTAGGAGCGTCCACCGCTGCGGATGTGGAAGGCGCCGCAGGCCAGCGCGGCCAGGCCTTCCTCCACCAGGGCCGGCTTGCAATCCACCAGCCGGGAGATGTCGGCGCCGTACTCTGCGGCGCGGCCGGGCACCGCGTCAATGTCCGGCTCGTCGTACTGGCCGAGGTCGGCCGTGTAGGTGCAGGGCACGGCTCCGCCGTCGCGCATCCACGCAACCGCAACGGACGTATCGAGTCCACCGGAGAAGGCGATGCCGACGCGTTCGCCGACGGGAAGGGAAGTCAGAACTTTGGCCATGGTTTCGATCATATGTGCAGCGGTACCTAAAGGCAGAAGCGGCAACGCCGACAGCGACTGCGTGACGTGCCGAAAATCACTGGCCCACAGCCTCCCCGGGTAGGATTTGAGGGCCACACACCTCAAGCGAGAAGGATGTATCGATGGAATACCGCCGTCTTGGCAAGTCCGGGCTGACGGTCTCCGCTGTGGGGCTCGGCTGCAATAACCTGGGCCGCTCGAACACTCCCACCCGGACCCAGGAGGGCACCAACACCGTAGTGCAGGCCGCGCTCGACGCCGGCGTGACCCTTTTCGATGTCGCCGACACCTACGGGAAGACCCCCGGCCTGAGCGAGGAGTTCCTGGGCAAGGCGCTCGGCGCCCGCCGCGACGACGTAGTGGTGGCCACCAAGTTCGGCATGGACATGCACGGCGCCAACGGCGAGGACTTCGGCGCACGCGGCTCGCGGCGCTACATCGTCAGGGCCGCCGAGGCGTCGCTGCGCCGGCTGGGAACGGACTGGATCGACCTCTATCAGCTCCACACTCCCGACCCGATGACGCCGATCGAAGAAACGCTCGCTGCGCTGGATGATCTGGTCCGGGCCGGCAAGGTACGCTACATCGGCCATTCCAACCGGGCCGGCTGGCAGATCGCCGAAGCCGAGTTCACGGCGCGCATGGGCGGCTACACGCCGTTCATCTCCAGCCAGAACCACTACAACCTGCTGGACCGCCGGGCGGAACTCGAAGTCACGCCCGCCGCCGAAGCATATGGGCTGGGGGTGCTGCCGTACTTCCCGCTGGCCAACGGACTGCTGACGGGCAAATACAAGGACGGGAAGGCGCCGGAGGGCAGCCGGCTGACTCACTCGCGCACCAACCTGCTCAAGGACGCCGACTGGGAGCAGCTGGGCGCGTTCTCCCGCTTTGCCGCCGACCGCGGGCTGAAGGAGATCGAGGTGGCGTTCTCCTGGCTGGCCTCCCGGCCCTCCGTGGCGTCGGTGATCGCCGGTGCCACCAAACCGGAGCAGATCCGGCAAAACGCCGAATCGGCAGGCTGGCAACCCACGGACGAAGACCTCGCCGAGCTGGACGGGATCTTCCCCACCGTGCCCAAGGCCGCGCTGTTCTAAACGGCGCGGTGGCTTGAGCCGCCTGAGCGGGCGGGGTGCCAGGCTTTCTGATGGCTGCTTGTGTTACGCCGGCCGCGGGATCAAGGGCGTAACACAAGCAACGCTTGCCCGGGGAGGGCAAGATGGGTGCAACGGCGGCCGCAAAGTCGCGGGCGCCGATCTCCCGTTGCATGACCTGCCGAACCGCGCACCCAGCAGCGCTGTGCGTTGTCCGAAGGTTGTCTGCCGTGACGAAAGTGAAGTCCATGAGCCAACTGACCGACCTGCTCGCCTCCCTGTCCACCGGACGGATCGAGCTGATCGACTTGACCAACAAGCTGTCCGCCCAGACGCCCACGCTGCGGCTGCCGGACCCGTTCGCGAACCTGATCGACTTCAGCCTCGAGGAAATCGCGGCGTATGACGACCGCGGCCCCATGTGGAAGCACCAGAACATCCACACCGGCGAGCACATCGGCACGCACATCGATGCGCCCATCCACTGGGCCACCGGCCGGGAAGGCGACGACGTGGCCCAGTTGCCGTTGCCGCGGCTGGTGGGCCCCGCCGTCGTGCTTGATTTCTCCGCCGAAGCAGCCGGGGACCCGGACTTCCTGCTGGATGTCCACCAAGTCCGGGCGTGGGAGGATCAGCACGGGCCCATTCCGGACAACGCGTGGGTGCTCTTCCGCACCGGCTGGGATGCCTACGCCCAGGACCAGGAGAAGTTCCTCAACGCGGACGACGCCGGTTCCCACACCCCGGGGTTCACCGTTGAGTGCGCGCGGTGGCTGGCCGAGGAGACGAAGATTTCCGGCGTGGGCGTGGAGACGGTTGGGATCGATGCCGGCAACGCGGGTGCGCTGGATCCGATCTTCCCGATGCACCACTACCTGATGGGCAACAACAAATACGGCATCACCTCGCTGCAGAACCTGGCCCAGCTGCCCCCCACCGGCGCCGTGATCGTGGTGGCGCCGCTGCCGATCGTCGGCGGCACGGGCAGCCCCGCCCGGATCTTCGCCATGGTCGAGCGGTAAGGGCCGGCGGTTCCCCGATCCGGCCAGCCCTGCGTCGGCCAGCCCACGTTTCGTCTTCAGCTTCACGCATCCTGAAAGAGAGTGCCCGCATGCACGCGCCCCGCAGCATCGCCGAACTAGTCGGCCAGACCTTGGCCGGGCTCGGCGCCGGACACGCCTTCGGTGTGGTGGGGAGCGGCAATTTCGCGGTCACCAATGCGCTGAAGGCCGCCGGCGTGCCGTTCACCGCCAGCCGGCATGAAGGCGGGGCGGCCACCATGGCGGACGCGTACTCCAGGATGTCCGGCAGGCTCGGCATAGTCTCCGTACACCAAGGCTGCGGACTGACCAACGCCGCCACCGGCATCGGCGAGGCGGCCAAGTCCCGGACGCCAATGCTGGTGCTGGCCGCCGAAACCGCCGGTGCGGCGGTCCGCTCCAACTTCGCCATGGACCAGCCGGGTTTTGCCCGCAGCGTGGGCGCAGTGTCCGAGCGGGTGCATTCGGCGGCCAGCGCCGCCGCGGACACCGTCCGGGCGTACCGCACGGCCGTGAACGAACGCCGCACCGTGGTGCTGAACCTGCCGCTGGACGTGCAGGCCCAGCCGGCGCCGCCCGCATCCACGGCGGTCGGCCCGGCCGGCACCGTCTCGGCAGCGCAACCGGTCCGGCCGGCGCCTGACGCCGCCGAAGCCCTCGCCGACCTGATCGCCGCAGCGGAACGTCCGGTCTTTGTGGCCGGCCGCGGCGCGCGCGAGGCCGGCTACCAGTTGCGGGCCCTGGCGGCCCACGCCGGCGCCTTGCTGGCCACGTCGGCCGTGGCCAAGGGACTCTTCAACGGCGAGCCCTTCTCGCTGGGCATCTCCGGCGGCTTCTCCTCCCCGGTGGCCGCGGAACTGATCTCGGAAGCTGACCTGATTGTTGGTTTCGGCTGCACGCTGAACATGTGGACCATGCGCCAGGGGGCATTGATCGGTCCCGGCGCCAAGGTGGCGCAGGTGGACGTGGAGGACTCCGCCCTCGGCGCCAACCGGCCGGTGGATCTCGGCATCATGGGGGACAGCGGGCAGACGGCCGACGCGGTGCTGGACATCCTCCGCGGACGTGGCCCGGCAGCCGCCAAGTACAGGACCGGGCCGGTCCGGGAGCGCATCAGCGGCGGCATCCGCTGGCAGGACGTTCCCCTCGATGACCTGTCCACTGAGGACCGAATCGACCCGCGGCTGCTGACCGCCCGGCTGGACCAACTGCTGCCCGCCGACCGCATCGTTTCCGTCGATTCCGGCAACTTCATGGGTTATCCCAGCCAGTACCTGGAGGTTCCCGACGAGTTCGGCTTCTGCTTCACCCAGGCGTTCCAGTCCATCGGCCTGGGACTGGCCACCTCGATCGGCGCCGCTCTGGCACGGAGGGACCGGCTGCCCGTCCTTGGCACCGGCGACGGCGGCTTCCTGATGTCGATCGCGGAGCTGGAGACCGCCGTGCGGCTCGGACTGCCGCTGGTGGTGATCGTCTACAACGACGCCGCCTACAGCGCCGAAGTGCACCACTTCGGCAACAACGACGGCGGTGCTCCCGTCGACCTGTCAACGGTCACCTTCCCGGACACGGACATCGCCGCGATCGCCCGCGGCTTCGGCGCGGACGGAATCACCGTGCGGACACTGGATGACCTCGCCGGCGTGTCCGCGTGGCTGGAGTCCTCGCCCGCCCGGCCCTTGGTTATCGACGCCAAGATCGCCTCCGACGGCGGCTCCTGGTGGCTGGCCGAGGCGTTCAAGGGGCACTGAGGGAATCAGACGGTGACGGTGATCCAGTCGCCGTCGATGGCAGCGGCGTAGCGGGGGAGCGGAGCCGGCGCGGGGCCACCCGTCACCGTGCCGTCGTCGAGCGCGAAGGTGGAGTTATGGCACGGACAGGAGAATTCGCTGTCCGTGGCGGTCACGGCGCAGCCTTGATGCGTGCACACCGCGCTGTAGGCGAGCACCGTCGTTTCATCGGGACGGTAGATGAGGATCTTCTGCCCCTCGGCTTCACCGCTGGCGCTGCCGCCTACCGGCACGTCGCTGAGCTTACCCACGCGGGTCGGCGTTCCATCGGTGGCGACGGGCGCAGCGGGAGCGCCTTGCGCGCCGGTGAAGTCCTGGAACGGAGAGCAGGCCGTCAGCGCGCCCACGGTACCCGCGGCGGTGGTGACGGTGAGTAGGTCTCGGCGTGACGGCGGGGAGGAGGTCATGTCCATTATTGTTCAGGATGTTCCTTGGAAGTTTCTAACCGAACCGCCGAAGCAGATGACGCAGCGCGGCAATCACACACTGACCGTGATCCAATCGCCGTCGATGGCCGCGGCAAAGCGTTGCAGCGGTTTCGGTGCGGGTCCGTCCAGCACCGTGCCATCCTGGGCGCTGTAAACAGAGCCATGGCAGGGACAATGGAACTCGGCCCCCGCTGGCGCCACCGTGCAGCCCTGGTGCGTGCAGATGGCGCTAAAGGCCTCCACCGTTTCCTCCGCCGGACGGTAGACCAGCACTTTCTGTCCGTTGGCCTCGCCGCTGGCGCTGTCCCCGACGGCAACTTCCGCGAGCTTCAGGACCTGTACCGGCGTGCCGCCGGAAGCTTCCGGCACCGGAGGTCCGCCGGATTGTCCGCTGTCCCCGGTCGCGGACTGGCCGCTGCCGCCTGTCGACGGGGCGCAAGCGGCCAGGACACAGGCAGAGCAGGCCGCCGCGGAAACACCGAGCAGTGAGCGCCTGGTGGGACTGACATCGAGACTCATGGGCTTGACCTTCCCCAACGCAACGTGCCGGATACCGATTGGTGACGGCGGGATGTTCCGTGGAGAGCGGGCTGTGCCCGAAAACAGGGCAGTGTGTGGAGGCGCCTCGGCCCCGGCGTACCCCGCCGTCATCCATAAAGACGCGTGAGTCGGCCGGGAGGTTCATTGCCCGGCCCGTCATCCAGCCGAAGATACCCAGGCGCTGTAATTCTCCTGCCGTAGAAATCAAGTGTCATGCTCTGAGAGTCAAGTCGAAAGGCCCCGGTCACCCATACTCTGATGCTCATCAACTAAACGATTCAACAGCGAGGAGCAATACGTGGCCGCAGAGTTTGCTGATGTGGTGCTGGTCAACGGCATGATTGAGGCCCTCGATGCGGACACGCCTCGCGCCACGGCCATGGCGGTCCGGGGCGGCGTCATCCAGGCAATAGGTGAGCGGGCCGAGGAACTGCGCGGGCCGGAGACCCTCATCGTCGATCTAGACGGCGCCTTCGTGATGCCCGGCCTGATGGATGTCCACAACCACCATATGATCGCCGGTCAGATGGACCTGTTTGAATTGGACGCGCCTCCTACGCTTGACCTGGACGGCTTCCTGGCAGCGATTGCCTCCTACGCGGCCGGACTCGAACCGGACGAATGGGTGGTCGGCGGCAGCTGGGGCTCCGGCTTGATGAACGAAATGAACTCGGCGGACGCGCTGGCACGGCTGGATCAGGCAACGGGCGGCCGTCCTGCCCTGCTCAAAGACGACTCGAAGCACAACCGGTGGGCAAATTCGCGGGCCTTGGAGCTGGCCGGCATTGAGGCCGCCACGCCCGACCCCGAGGGTGGGCAGATTCTCCGTAATGAGTCCGGGGCGGCCACCGGGCTATTGATCGAGGCCGGCGGTGTGATCGTGGAGCAGACTCTGGCCCGCCTGCAGCCGGTGAGCACAGAGCAGTTGGCGCAGGCGGCCGCGCGCGGTATAGAGATCCTGCATTCCTACGGGGTCACGGGGTTCCAGGACGCGGCTGCCTCGCTCCCGCTGATGCGTGCGCTCAAACAGCTTGATGACGATGGCCAGCTGCACGCCTGGGTTGTGTCCTCCATGCAAGCCAACGACTTCATTTTCGGCACCCAGCCATTGGGCGAGGGGATCATCGCCCACCGCGAAGAGACCCGTTCGCGCCATCACCGGCCGGACTTCATCAAGATTTTCCTCGACGGCGTTCCCCCGGCAGGCACGGCAGCCTTCATCGAGCCCTATCTGCCGGTGGCCGGTTTTCCGGAGTGCCACTGCGGCGGGACCACGATGGATCCGGCGGAGTTGGAAGAATGGCTGATGAGTACGGCCGCCCGGGGAATCTCCGCCAAGATCCACTGCACCGGCGATGCCTCGGTCCGGCTGGTCCTGAACACCGTCGAAAAGGTGCGGGCCGCGGGCTACACCGAGCCGAAATACCACATCGCGCACGGACAGTTCGTGCATCCGGACGATATTGGCCGCTTTGCGCAGCTGGACGTTACCGCCGATATCTCACCATCGCTGTGGTTCCCCGGGGTGATCTCCGAGGCGATCGCCGCGGTGCTGCCCGCGGAGCGCGCGTCGCAGATGCAGCCGAATCGGAGCCTGCTTGACGCAGGTGCCCGGATCGCCGGCGGTTCGGACTGGCCGGTCAGCGTCTCGCCGAACGCGTGGGAAGGCATCTACGGTCTGGTTACCAGGCAGGACCCCACCGGCCAATTTCCGGGAACGCTGTGGAAAGAGCAAGCCATCACCTTGGATGAGGCCGTCCGCATCTACACCACGGCCAGTGCCGAGGCGATGGGCCTCGATGATGTCACCGGCTCGCTGGTGCCGGGTAAGTCCGCCGACTTCATTGTGCTGACGAACAACCCCTACGACGTACCCGTGGACCAGGTGCGCCACATCAGCGCACGGCAGACCTGGTTTGCCGGACGCAAGGTCTACGACGCCGCTGCCTCCGATTCCGCTCCGACGGAAGCCGAAAAGGCCAACGCCTGACCCCTGCGTTCCGCTCATCCGCACGGACCACCCTGACGGCTTCGGCCGGGCCTGCGGGCCGAAGCCATCAGCTCTTCCACCCAATCCGAAAGGACACCCATGTCCGTAACCCTGACTTCCGCGCGCCCTGCCGCTGGCACCGACCGCGGAATCTACACCTACATCGCCGTTTTCAGCGCCGTGTTGTACATGGTGCTGCTGATCGCCCCGGTGATCGCGGGCAAGCTGATCGCGCAGTTCGGTCTGACGCCCACTGAGCTGGGCATGCTGTTCTCGCTCGAGCTGGGCGCCTTCAGTCTCGCCACGGTGCCGGCCTACCTGTGGCTGAACCGGTTGAACCTGAGGACCGTCACCTACGTTTGCGCCGCCGTCGCCATTGCGGGCAACCTGGCTTCCGGCTTCCTGGACAGCTTCGCGCTGCTGGTGGTTGCTCGTGTGATTACATCGCTGGCGGCCGGATCCATCACGGTCATCATCCTCACCCTCAGCGGTAAGACGGCCAACCCCAGCCGCGGTTTCGGCGTCTTTGTGGTGTTCCAACTGTTGATGGGGGCCGTGATCCTGTTCGCGTTCCCGGTTTTGTATGCCGACGCGAACGTCTCCGCCATCTACTGGACCATGGCCGCCCTCACCGCCTGCTGCCTGCCCGTGGTGCGGATGATCGACGGCGACATGCTGCGCCGTCCCGCAGCGGCAGCGAGTATCCATGCGGCGGCGGATTTAGCGGCTGCGGACAAGGAACCCGCGCGCGCAGGCTCCAAGCTGAAGTTCGTGATCGGCCTGGCGGCCGTGCTGCTGTTTTACATCGGCCTCAGCGGAGTGTGGTCCTTCATGGCGCAGATTTCGGGCGGCGCGGGCATCGATCTCTCCACATCCAGCCTGGTGCTGGCCATCGCCACGATTCCGGGCATCGCGGCGCCGCTGGTGGCAACCTTCCTGGGCGACAGCCCGAAGCGCAAGTGGTTCCTGCTGACTGGCTACCTCGCGCTGGGCGGCAGCGTGGCGCTGCTGTTCGGGGCCCCGGGACTCATTCGGTTCGCGCTTGCCGCGCTGATCTTCAAGTTCGCCTGGACCTTCATCCTGCCGTATCTGCTCGCATCCCTGTCTGACATCGGCGGCAGCCACGTGATGAACTCGACCAACCTGATGATCGGTACAGGCTTCGCCATCGGGCCCGTGGTTAGCGGCATGCTGATCGAGTCCTCCGGCGGCGGCTTTGGCGGCATGCTGCTGCTGGCGGTCCTCGCGGTGCTGGTTTCGATGGGATGCGCCATGGCCATCCAGCGCCCGGCCCGCTCTTGACCGAAACACGCCGGTACACCTCGCCGTCGGCAGTTGCCGACGGCGAGGTGTACCGCACGCGCTACCTGCCGGCGTGGAACTTCCGGCCGTTGACCCGTTCGGAGGCACCGACGCGGTCCAGGTAGGGGGTGATGCCGCCCAGATGCAGCGGCCAGCCGGCGCCCATGATCATGCACAGGTCGATGTCCTGGGGTGCGGAGACTACGCCTTCGTCCAGCATGAGCCCGATTTCCGCGGCCAGTGCGTCCTGGGTGCGGCGGAGCAGCTGCTCGGAGGTGCTAGGGGAGTCGCCGAATTCCAGCAGCGCGAGGGTGGCCTCCGGGATGACCTGCCGGCCGTCCTCGTCCGCCACCCAGAGGGACTTGATGCCGTTGTCGATGAGCTGCTGCTGATTGGCCGAGACCCGGAACCGTTCGCCAAACGCGGCATGCAGGGACTCGGTGACGTGCTGGGCCACCGGGATGCCGACCATGGCCAGCAGGGTGAACGGCGTCATCGGCAGGCCCATCGGCTTGAGCGCGTTGTCGGCTACGTCGGCGGGGGTGCCTTCGTCGAACGCGTTCGCCACCTCGCCCATCAGCCGCAGCAGCACGCGGTTCACCACGAAGGCGGCGGCGTCCTGGACCAGCACGGTGGTCTTCTTGAGCGCCTTGCCCAGCACGAACGCGGTGGAGAGGACCTGGTCGCTGGTCTTCGGGGCGCGCACAATTTCCAGCAGCGGCATCACGGCCACCGGGTTGAAGAAGTGGAAACCGACCACGCGTTCGGGGTGCAGCAGGTCCGCCGCCATCTCGGTGACGGAGAGCGAGGAGGTGTTGGTGGCAAGGATGCAGTCCTCGGAGACCACCGCTTCCACTTCGGCGAAGACCTGTTTCTTGACGGAGAGTTCCTCGAAGACGGCCTCGATCACGAAGTCGGCGTCCGCGAAGGCTTCCTTGGCTGCCGAGCCGGTGACTAGGGCTTTGGTGCGGTTGGCCGCATCGGCCGAGATGCGTTTTTTGGCCAGCAGCTTGTCCACTTCGGCATGGACGTAGCCCACGCCCTTGTCCACCCGGGCTTGGTCGATGTCCGTCATGACCACCGGTACCTTCAGCTGGCGGGCGAACAGCAGGGCCAGCTGGCTGGCCATCAGGCCGGCGCCGACCACGCCCACCTTGGTGACAGGTCGGGCCAGCTGCGGGTCCGGCGCGCCGGCGGGGCGCTTGGAGCGCTTCTGCACCAACTCCAGGAAGGCGTAGACGGTGTCCCGGAAGTGCGGGGTCTGCATCAGCTCCGCGAGCGCTTCGACTTCCAGCGCGGCGGATTCCTGCTGGCTCTTGCCGCGGCCGGCGTCCATCACGTCCAGGACCTTGGCCGGTGCGGGTGCGGCGTTGGCGGTCTTCGCTTCCACGAAGGAGCGGCCGGCGGCGATGGCCTGGTCCCAGTCAGCCTCGGTGGCCGCTGATTTGTCTGCGCGGCGGATTGCCACCTGCCGGCGGGCGTCGTCGTCGTTCAGGATCCGGGCGGCCCATGCCAGCGACTGCTCCAGGAAGTCCGCCGGCTCGAACAAGGCGTCGGCGATGCCCAGTTGGTGGGCGGCTGTGCCGTTGAGCGTCTTGTTGTTGCTCAGCGGGTTCTCGATCATCACCTTGACCGCGTTGGCCGGGCCGATCAGCCGCGGCAGGCGGTAGACGCCGCCCCAGCCGGGGATCAGGCCCAGGAAGGCTTCCGGCAGCGAGATGCCGTTGGCGCCGGCGGAGACCGTGCGGTAGTCGGCGGCCAGCGCGATTTCCAGCCCGCCGCCCATCGCCGCACCGTTGATGAAAGCGAAGGTCGGCACCCCCATAGACGCAAGCGTGGCGTAGGCGTCATGTCCCAGCCGGGCCATGGCCCGCCCGTCTTCGGGGTCGGCGAGCTTCCCCACGCTGCCCAGGTCTGCACCGGCCACGAGGTAGTACGGCTTGCCGGTGACGGCGACGGCGCAGATCCCGCCGGCAGCGGCCCGGGCCTTAAGCCCTTCGAGCGCGGTGCCCAGTTCCACCAGGGTGTTCGGTCCCAGCGTGGTGGGCTTGCGGTGGTCCAGGTCGTTGTCCAGGGTCAGCAGTGCCAAAGTCCCGGCCCCTGGCAGCTCCAAGTCCCGGACATAGGAGTGGGTGACGGTCTCGTCCGGGAACTTGGCGGCCAGGGCGGTGAAATCGGCGGCGGTCATGCGAGGTCCTCTCCTGCGGAAACGGCGGCGGTCGCGGCAGCGCTCTGGTGGCTGAGGCCCGAGTAGTCTGCGTGGTGCGGGTTCTCCCAGATTACGGTCCCGCCCATGCCCAGCCCGATGCACATGGTAGTCAGCCCGTACCGAACCGACGGGTCGTCTTCGAACTGGCGGGCCAACTGGGTCATCAGCCGCACTCCGGAGGCGGCCAGCGGATGCCCGACGGCGATGGCTCCGCCGAAGCGGTTGACCCGGGGATCGTCGTCGGCAATGCCGTAGTGATCCAGGAACGAGAGGACCTGTACCGCGAAGGCCTCGTTGATCTCGAACAGGCCGATATCCGCGATGTCCAGGCCGGCCATCTTCAGGGCCTTCTCGGTGGCAGGGACGGGCCCGATGCCCATCACCTCGGGCTCCACTCCGGCGAAGGCGTAGGAGACCATCCGCATCTTCACGGGAAGGCCCAGCTCCGCGGCGGCTTCCGCGGAGGCCAGCAGCGAGGCCGTGGCGCCGTCGTTCAGGCCGGCGGCATTGCCGGCGGTGACCCTGCCGTGCGGACGGAACGGGGTGCGCAGCCCGGCCAGGTCCTCGCGGGTGGTGCCCGGACGCGGCGGCTCGTCGGCGCTGTGCAGCGACCACCCCTCGCCCGGCTTCCGGCCGGCCACCGGCACCAGGTCGGGTTGGATCTTGCCGTCCTGGTAGGCGGCAGCGAGCTTGGCCTGGCTGGCCGCGGCGTAGGCATCGGCGCGGTCCTTGGTGATGGCGGGAAAGCGGTCGTGCAGGTTTTCCGCAGTGTTGCCCATATTCAGCGCGGCGGGGTCCACCAAACGCTCGCTGGCAAACCGCGGGTTCGGATCCACGCCCTGGCCCATCGGATGGTTCCCCATGTGTTCCACGCCGCCGGCCACCACCACGTCGTAGGCGCCGAAGGCGATGCCGCCGGCCGTCGTCGTCACCGCCGTCATCGCTCCGGCGCACATCCGGTCGATCGCGAAGCCGGGCACCGAACGGGGCAGCCCGGCAAGCAGCGCCGCGGAACGGCCGATGGTCAGGCCCTGGTCGCCGGTCTGCGTTGTGGCGGCGATGGCCACGTCATCGATGCGCTCGGGCGGCAGCGACGGGTTGCGGCGAAGCAGTTCACGGACGCATTTGACCACCAGGTCGTCGGCCCGGGTGCCGGCGTGGATGCCCTTCTCACCCGCTTTGCCGAACGGAGTGCGGACGCCGTCGACGAAGACGACATCACGCAGGGCGCGGGGCGCGGACGTAGGGCTCACTGGAACCTCCATGAGATGTGCAACACAGTACAAGCCACATGTTACCCGCGGGTAACTTAGCCAGCAAGTGGAAGCTACTGCTTCATAGGCCTGGACTTACATAAGTAGGGACTTGCATTCTCGCCCTGTGCACGCGTTTGATGTCCTCGGCGATCCGGTCCGCCGCCGCATTCTGGAACTGCTCGCCGACGGGGAGCAAACCTCCGGGGCGATGACGGCGATGGTTGCCGACGAGTTCGGCATCAGCCAGCCCGCCGTCTCCCAGCACCTGCGGGTGCTGCGGGAGCGGGTTCGCACGCGTGCGGGCCGAGGGGACCCGCCGCATCTACGCCGTCTCCGCCGAGCCCCTGCGCGGAGTGGACGACTGGCTGGAGAGGTTCCGCCACACCTGGCAGCCGCGGCTTGACGCCCTTGCCACCGAGATTGCCCGCGGCAAGCGGGCTCGACGTACCGAGCAAGAGACCGAGCACGAGGAGACACCATGAGCACCGTCGACGAGACCACCGCCGCGGCCACCGACCGGCACCTGGCCATCGAAGACCGCGACGGGACGCGGGCGTACGTTGCCACCATCTCCCGCACCTACCCGACCACTACCGTGGACCTGTGGGACGCGGTGACAACGCCCGAGCGGATCCGCCGTTGGTTCACCCCGGTGACCGGAGACCTGCGCCCGGGTGGACGCTACCAGCTCGAGGGCAACGCCTCGGGCGAGGTGACGGCCTGCGACGCTCCGCGCTCCTTCGCCGCCACGTGGGAGTTCGGCGGCGGGATCTCCTGGATCGCGGTCCGCGTCGATGAGGCGGACGGTGGGGCGAAATTCACGCTTGAGCACACCGCACACGCCACGGAGGGGAGCATGGAGTTTTGGGACACCTACGGGCCGGGCGCAACCGGCGTGGGCTGGGACCTCGGGATGCTCGGGCTGGCCTTGCACCTGGAGAAGCCGGAGGCACCGCGGTCCATCGAGGACGAAGAAGCGTGGGCGGGCTCTGCGGAGGGCCGGGCGTTCATCACGGCCGCCAGCGCAGCTTGGGGCGAAACCAGCATGGCCGTGGGCACACCCCGCGAGGCCGCGCTCGCAGCCGCCGAGCGCACCACACGGTTCTACACCGGCAGCTGATCGGGTTCCGCAGCTAGGCGGTCGCGTACAGCCAGGTGACCGCATCCACCAAGTCGTCCAGGCCGTTGGGCCGCTCATTGTGCCGCCAGGCGAGCCTGACGGCGATGCGGGGACCGTCCTTGATGGGCCGGTACGAGACACCGGGGCGAACGTGATGGTGCGCGGTAGCCTCCGCGGTGGTTCCCACGCCGCGCCCGGCGGCAATGGCGTCGAGCCAGTTGTCCACGTCGGAGGATTCGAGGAACCGTGGCGGATGGTCGGCGCCAATCCAGAGCCGGCTGCTGGTAGTGCCGACCCGCGGATCGATGATCACGGTCCGGTCGGCTATCTCGGCCATGCTCAGCTGCCGCCGCCGCGACCAGTGCGGGTCGTCGGAGGCGAAGGCCACCAGCCGGCGTTCCAGTCCCACCACCAGGGAGTCGAAGCGATTCTCATCGACCGGCTGCCGCACGATCGCCACGTCGCACAGGCCCTCGGCCAGGCCGGCGGTGGGCGAGTTGTGCCGGACCAGGTCCAGATCGATGGAATCGTGCTGCCTGGCCCAGTCCCGCTGCAGGCGCGTGGTGTGCCGCCCCAAGGCCGCCCAGTAGTTCGGTGTCGAACCAGACGGGGGCCGCGCTGGGTGCCTTGGCGTTCCCGGCGATCGGCCCGGTCGGCGTCGTTGCGGTCCGCCAGATCGTCACCGCACTGGTCCTGGCGCCGATCGTGCGGCCGAAATTCCGCGGCTTGGGCAAGGCACAGTGGTGGCCGCTCCTCGGCCTGATGCTGGTGTTCAGCGTGATGAACCTTAGCCTGTATGCGGCTATCGACCGCATCGGCATTGGCCTGGCCGTGACCCTCGAGTTTCTCGGCCCGCTCACCGTGGCGATCGCCAGCTCACGGCGCATGCTCGACATTGCCTGTGCCGTCCTGGCCGGTGTCGGCGTGGTGGTATTGACTGATCCCGGCTCCGGCTCCGGCAACAGCGACCTCAGCGGCATGGGGCTGGCCCTGCTGGCCGCGGCGGCCTGGGGCTGCTACATCCTGCTCAACCGCACGCTCGGCCAGCGGCTTCCCGGGCTCCAAGGAACCGCGGCGGCCAGCCTGTTGTCCGCCGCCGCCTGGACGCCGATCGCCGCGTTCTGGTTCGCCGTGCACGTCCCCACGGCTGGAGCCCTGGCCCTCGCGGCTGTTTGCGGGCTGATGTCCTCGATCGTGCCCTATGCCACGGACTTGCTCGCCCTGCGCCGGGTGCCTACGCCGTTGTTCGGCACCTTCACCAGCATCAATCCGGTCTGGGCGGCCCTAACCGGATGGCTCGTGCTCCACCAGGCGCTCCGTCTGAACGAGTGGGTTGGCATCGGCCTGATCGTGGTCAGCAACGTGGTGGCTTCCGCACGCGGTTGGGCGGTGTTCGCGGACCGGCCCCAGGACAGCGCGGGACCAGCACAGGAGCGACCATGTCGGGAGGGACACGGCCGGAAAACACGGACAGTGCCGCCCGCGGAGCGGTCAGGCGGGGGAACGCCGTTCGCGTCGGCGCCGGCGGATGGTGCCGGAAGCGGCGCCGACGGACGTGGCGGTCGCCGCGGCGGGGGCTGACGGCGCGGCTGCACCGGCCACAGTGCCGGAGGAAGACCGCCGCCGCACCGAGGTGCGGGCACCGTCGTCGCTGGTGTCTTTCGGTTTCTCCTCGCGTTCCTTCACCGCCAACGGCTCCGGGTTGGCGTAGGCTTCGGCCAGCAGGCCGGCGGTGAGCCGGCGCTGCCAGGACCGGGCGCCGAGCTCTTCCAGGGCGGCGTCCACGGCCTGTTCCGTGATGGGCTCCGGTGGACGCCACGCGGTGCGGCGCAGGTAGTCGGGGGTGAGCAGGTTTTCCACCGGCATGTCCAGCTGCTCGGCGAGCGTGGCCAAACGGGGCCGGACAGTTTGCAGCCGGGCCGCGGCGGCCGGGTCCTTGTCCGCCCAGGAGCGCGGCGGCGGGGGAGCGTTGGTGGGCAGGTGCAGCGGAGGCAGTTCCGTCTGGTTCCGGGCAATCGCAATGCAGCGCAGCCAGCGCGGTGCTTCACGCTGGGCCGCCCGCCCGTGGAAGCCATGGGTCTCCAGCAGTTGCGGGACGGTGGCCGGCATGGCCTTGGCGGCGGCGACGACGGCGGAATCCGGAATCAGCCTTCCCGGGGCAACGTCGCGCTTGGCGGCTAGGGCTTCACGTTCGGTCCAGAGTTCGCGCACGGCGGCCAGCTGCCGACGGTCGCGGATCTGGTGCAGGCCGGAGGTGCGCCGCCACGGATCGACGCGCGGCGGCGACGGCGGCGCGGTGCGGACGGCCTCGAACTCCTCCAGCGCGTAGTCGAGCTTGCCGGCGTCCTGCAGCTTGGCGATCAAGGCCTCGCGGAGCTCGACCAGCACCTCGACGTCGAGAGCCGCATACCGAAGCCAGGGCTCGGGCAAGGGGCGCGTGGACCAGTCGGCGGCGGAATGCTCCTTGGCCAGCGTGAAGCCGAGCAGCGATTCGATCACCGCGGCCAGTCCCACTCGGGGCATCCCGGCGAGCCGGGCGGCCAGTTCGGTGTCGAAGAGTTTGTCCGGCCACATGCCCAGTTCGGACAGGCACGGCAGGTCTTGGGTGGCGGCGTGCAGGATCCATTCGACGCCGCGCAGCGAGTCGTTGAGCAGTCCAAGGTCGCCGAACGGCTCGGGGTCGATCAGCCAGGTGCCGGCGCCTTCGCGCCGCAGCTGGACCAGGAACGCCCGCTGTCCGTAGCGGAAGCCGGAGGCCCGCTCGGCGTCGATGGCGACCGGTCCGGTCCCCGCCGCCAGCGCGTCGGCAGCACGTTGCAGTCCTGATTCGGTGGCGATGACCAAGGGGACGCCTTCGCGCGGCGCATCGAGGTGGATCAGCTCGGGAGCCTGCTCCTGTGGTTCTGCGGCGTCGTTGGAAGTGCTCTGGTCTGGGCCATTGTGCCCGGACGCGTCCGAAGTCAAGGAGCTCATGATCCGTTCAGTTTAGGCCAGCAGTATGCGCAGGGCCGAATATATGAGGCCGGGAACATTCGTGTTGCCCGCCCGGCGGCGGTTTCGCCGGGTTCGGCGGTTCCGGATAGTGCTCGAAATCCAGCTCCTCCGGTGCGGTCTCTAGGAAAGACGTTCGTCTCGTTATTGCTGCGGAGAGATGGCCGAGGGGTGCTTGTTGATCGTCTGGGGTCTGCGGCTTTGATGGCCGGTCCGGGCTACTCGACGAGCTTGCCGGCTATTGAGTCGTCGGCGTCGGCTCGGCTAGGGACCGGAAGGAGCCCGGGGCGAGGGGTAGGGCTCCGAAGCTGACTCCGCCGGCTGCCGACCTGTTATCGGCCTTCGATGATTTGGCCGCATCGCATTGGTTCCAGAACCGGTCCGAACGAATCCAGCTGGATGCCGCCTCGTTGCCGTGATGGGGTTTATCAGCTGAACTTTGAAGGTGTCATGACCAGACAAGCGGATAGGCTCTGAAAGATTAGCTTTTAGCGTTTATATGCAGCAGTGGCTGGTCCCTACGACACGCAGCGCACCTTGAATCACTCATCCAGCGAAGTTTATGATGTTTCCGCTCATGGGCAGTTCGTCGGTGCGTGGTTGCACGGTAGCCAGATGGTCGGCGAAGAACTTTCCGGTGATGTAGTCATCAGCGGCCAGCATCAACTCCGGATTGACAAAACCTGCATAGGAGAAGCTGTCAAGGACGTAGGGAACGGCGTCGGCCCCAATCAGGCTGGGGTCGTTCATGAGCTGAAAATGCAGATGGGCCGCGTTGGAATTGCCTGTGTTGCCCAGCTTGGCGATGACCTGCCCTGCCTTGACCTGGTCACCGGGTTTGACCAGCAGCGACCCTTTCTGCAGGTGGGCATACATGGCCCAGACACCGCCGCCAAGATCCTGCACAACGTGGTTTCCATCAACGGTTTCCACGGTGATCCGCTTCCGCAATTCAGGGTCACTGGCTGGCAGGACACCGGGTGTGTTGGCTTCAAGCGTGTCAAGCGTTGATGAAATAGTGCCATCTGCCACGGCATGGATTTCCTGACCATAGCTAAGGTAGCTTTCGTTCTTTGTTTTGTCTCCGGAGACGAACTCGCCGTCGTCGTTGGTCCGCATCCAGTCGATGGCCAGGCGTTGGCTGTTGGAAAGCTTGCCGCTCAGGGGCGAGAGGGATGGGATATGGGGGAATCCGACGTCGCAGCAACCATTTTGAGCCACCCAGTTGGTGCCCCTGACCGGCGGGGAAATCACCCGGGCAGATCCGGCCGAGATGTTCACGGGCGTCACCAGGTAATCGACGTCCGAGGGCTCCATGGTGCCTGGATTGGCGGCCGCCCGCAGGTACGCGTGGTGCAGGACCATTTTCGGGGCGTCGGCCAGGCTGTCGAAGGACAGGTGGACCAACAATGCGCGGGATTCCTGCGCGGCGATCTTGGCATCTGGTGCCGGGCTGGAGGGCAGGGTCCGCAGTCTGTTGCAGTCCCCGTAGCCACAGTCAGGATCAACCAATTGCCTTCCCGAGAACGACTGAATAACGGTGGCCCGGCTGGCCTCATCGACGACGTCGATCCGCTCCAGGGTTGCCGGGGCCACGCTCGCGTTCGTCAGCAGCAGGTCGTATACGACGTGAAACTTGCCGTCTGTTCCCTTGAAGGGCATGATGGCTTCCCCGAGCTGCACAATGGCCACAGCGGTGTAGTCCGGCGGCAGCGCCACGGCAGTTCCTGTCCCGGGCCCACCGCTGACGTCCGTCGTGGCGACAGCGGTCCCGGTCTTTTCGGCTGTTGCGGTCTGGTCAGCAGTGTTAGATCCGGAGGTGCAGCCCGCCAGTAGAAGTGTAACGGCGATAAATGCAATCGTTCGGTGTGTGATTTGCATGGTCCGTTGCTCCTGGCGAACTGGTTGCCTGCGGATTATCCGCACGCGCCTGAACTGATCCACAGCGCTGCCATCCGTCCAATTTTCCGCCGGAATCAACCCTTCGACTCAGTCTACGGCGGGCCTCGGATGAGGGCATAGGCCCAGATCCCCACTTCCTGCCGCCGCTCCCGCGCAGAGGCGGCGCTCCCACGTTGGCCATGTGGCGCGGAGAGGTCGTAACACCACCCCGGGTGCCAAGACCCTTCCCCGGTAGGTCGGGTGAGCGGTTCCTGCCATACCTTGCCCAAGATTCCGGGAGAGGATGCCAGGGTCAGAGGGCGTGGCACCCAGAGAAGAGGACGCATGGCGGTTGGAGAAAGCGCACATGGACCGCGAAATCAACGAGCTGGCCACCGACCTCGACACGGCAACCACACCCACCAGGTAGAGGAAAGCACCAGGCAGCCCGCGAGAATGCCGCCGCAGCCGCCGAGGCCCGGGGCTTCATTGGCAATATAGCGGTCCCCTAATTCCGACGGCGGTTCGGCAGGGCGGTCACTCCGTCCGGCAGCGGCGGCAGGCCGGCGTAGGTGCAGACCATGTCGCTCCAAGCCTCCAGATGGGAACGGATGTCGGCGGAGGCCGGCGTCCAGGAAGCCCGCAGTTCAATGTCGATCGAGTCCTGCCGGCCGCTGAGCGTGCCGTAGCTTTCGGACAGGATCCGGGTGGCGGTCCCGCCGGCGTTGCGATACGGGGCGCCGTGGTTCTCCAAGGCCTCCACCAGCCAGTCCCAGGCGACCGAGCCGAGCATGGTGTCATTGCCCATGTCCGCGTCCAGCTCAGCCCGGATATAGGTGACAATCCGGAACGTGCCGTCCCAGACCGGCGATCCCTCCGGGTCGTACAGCAGGATGAACCGCCCGGTGGCCAGTTCCTGTGCGTCGGCGGCCTGCAACGGAGTAACCGCGGGCCCGTGCAGCGGTCGGGGACCGGGCCGGGCGATCACCTCGGCGCCGAGGGCCACCGCAAACGGGGCCAACCGGGAGGGAGCCGGGATTTCCTCCAGCTTCAGTTCGTTCCGGCACTGCGCTTGGCGCAGGGCCGACAGTGCCCGCAGGAACTCAGGCGGCACTGCTGAGAGATCAATCGCACTCACAGTGCCAGATTAGGCCTGACGCCGCGTGACGTCAGGCAGGCGCGCCGGAAAAGCCGGGGGGAACGGGGGCACAACCGGAACCGGGCTAGGAGAGCTCGCTCCGGATGGCCGCCGCGAAGGCATCGATGTCCGCCTCGGTGGTGTCGAACGAGCACATCCAGCGGACCTCGCCGCGGGATTCATCCCAGTCGTAGAAGCGGAACTTCTGCCGCAACCGGTCGGCCACGCCCGGCGGCAGCGCGGCAAACACCGCGTTGGACTGGGTGGGCTGGGTCAGCGAGAGCCCGGTGGTGCCCTCGACGGCGGCGCGCAGCCGGGCCGCCATGGCGTTGGCGTGGGAGGCCGAGCGCAGCCAGAGGTCGCCGTCGTACAGGGCGATGAGCTGGGCAGAGATGAACCGCATCTTTGAGGCCAACTGCATGTTCATCTTGCGCAGGTAGGTCAGGCCGTGGGCCGCATCAGGATTCAGCACCACCACGCATTCGCCGTAAAGCAGGCCGTTCTTGGTGCCGCCGAGCGAGAGGATGTCCACCCCGGCGTCGGTGGTAAAGCTGCGCAGGTCGGTGCCCAGCGCGGCGGCCGCGTTGGAAAGCCGCGCCCCGTCCATGTGCAGCTTCATGCCGCGTTCGTGCACATGGTCCGCGATCGCCCGGATTTCCTCGATGCTGTACAGCGTGCCGAGCTCGGTGCTCTGCGTGATGGACACGGCCAGCGGCTGTGCGCGGTGTTCGTCGCCCCAACCCCAGGCCTCGCGGTCAATCAGCTCGGTGGTGAGCTTGCCATCCTCGGCCGGCACGGACAAGAGCTTGATCCCGCCGACGCGTTCGGGCGCGCCGTTCTCATCCACGTTAATGTGGGCGGTGGCGGCGCAGATAACGGCCCCCCACCGCGGCAGCAGCGACTGGAGCGACAAGACGTTGGCTCCGGTGCCGTTGAACACCGGGAACGCTTGGGCGCCCTCGCCGAAGTGGCCGGCAATCACTTGTTGCAGGCGGGCGGTGTACGCGTCCTCGCCATAGGCGACCTGGTGCCCGGTGTTGGCATGGGCCAGTGCCGTCAGGATCTCCGGGTGGACGCCGGAGTAGTTGTCGGAGGCAAAGCCGCGCAGGTCGGTGTCGTGCAGGGAGCCGGAAAGCAAGGGGGAATCAGTCACGTGTTTCAGTATTCCTTAATCAGTGGTTGCCGTCACAGCGGGCGCATCAGGCCAGCCGGATGTGTGCTCCATTGAGTTGGGCCGCGTCCAGGACGAACAGCGCGGCGGCCGCCTGGCCCAGATCCGCCACGTCGGTGAAGCCGGGGAACGACTTCGCCGGGTCCGCGCGGCGCATCGAATCATCCATTAACGCTTTGACAGCCAGCACGACGGCGGCGGAGCGCTGCGGCGCCGGATCCTCCTTACGCCCGGATTGGCTCCGGCGGAAGCCATCGGCCACCGAGAGCATCCAGCTCTCCGCGGCCGCCTTGGCTGCGGCGTAATTGGCGCCGGAGGCGGTGGGGGATTCGGTTGCGGTGGCCGAGACAATCGCCACCCGGCCGGTCCCGGACGCTTCCAGCTGTGAGTAAAAGGCGCGGGTGGTGTTGCGCAGCGTGGTGATCAGCTGCCGGTGCAGGTAGTCCCAGTCCTCGTCCGACTGGCCGGTCAGGCCTTTGCCGCCGCGCCAGCCGCCGACCAGATGGACCAGGCCGTCGGCGCCGCCGTGCTGAGCGGCAATCGAGCCGGCCAGCCCTCCGACCGCTGAGCGGTCGGCGAGGTCGCATTCGTAGGAGGCAACGGCGTCGTTCCTGCCGTAGGCGGCGGCAAGCCGGTCGCTGTTACTGCCCACCGCCAGCACCGTGGCACCCGCGCCGGTCAGGGCGGCGGTGACGGCCTGGCCGGAGGTGCCGGAGGCACCGGCCACCACCACTTTCAGGCCGGCAAGCCCGCCGGGGCCGGGCGCGGCGCCCAGCAGTTGGTCGGAGCTGACCGGCGCCTCTCCGGTGCCGGAGCGCGGGCCGCCGGCCATCTCAGGCCGCCTCACCGGTAATTCCTGAGGTGGACTCGATCACCGGCTTCATCTTCCGGGACAGCGCTTCGTAGAACATGGACAGCGGGAACTCGTCGTCCATCACCTGGTCGGTCATTTCGCGCGGCAGCCCGGTCAGCGGCAGCGCGTCAGGACCCTTGGCCCATCCCGAGGCCGGATGCGGGGTCAGCGTTTTGGTCAGCATCTCGTATGCAGCCAGCCAGTGGGCCACCTTCGGCCGGTCGATGGAGCGCCAGTAGAGTTCCTCGATCTCGTGGCCCAGGGCCACCACGGCGTCCGCCACGTTGTCCCAGTCGATGGAGAGCTTGCCGTCCGTCCAGTGCAGCACCCGGTGCTGGTGGAGCCAGGCGAACAGCAGCTGGCCGCCCAGACCGTCGTAGTTGCGCACCCGGTTGCCGGTGATGGCGAAGCGGAAGATCCGGTCAAAGATCACCGCGTACTGCACCAGCTGGGCGTGCTTGCGGACCTCGTCGGAGGCTTTGACGTCGTGGGAGAGCCGCACGCTTTCCCGGAACGCCGTCAGGTCGCAGCGCAGTTCCTCCAGCGAGTACAGGAAGTACGGCATCCGCTGCTTGATCATGAACGGGTCGAAGGGCAGGTCGCCGCGCATATGCGTGCGGTCGTGGATCAGGTCCCACATCACAAAGGTTTCCTGCGTCAGCTGCTGGTCATCCAGCAGCGCCGCGGCCTCGTCCGGCAGCTGCAGCGAGGTGATCTCGGCGGCGGCGCGGACCACGGTGCGGAAACGGGCCGCCTCGCGGTCGGCGAAAATGGCCCCCCAGGTGAAGGCCGGAGTCTCGCGCACTGCAACGGTCTCCGGGAAGAGCACGGCGGAGTTCGTGTCATAGCCGGCCGTGAAGTCCAGGAAGCGGATGGGCACAAACAGCTTGTTCGAGTATGCGCCGGCCTCCAGTTCGCCGATGAAGTCGGGCCAGATGACTTCGATCAGCACTGCCTCGACCAGCCGGTCGCTGCTGCCGTTCTGGGTGTACATCGGGAATACCACCAGGTGCTGCAGCCCGTTGACCCGGTGCAGCTGCGGCTGGAACGCCAACAGCGAGTCCAGGAAGTCGGGAACGCCGAACCCGCCGTCGCGCCAAGTGCGGAAGTCGGCGGCCAGCTTGTCCAGATAGTTGGCGTCGTGTTCAAACAGCGGCGCCAGCTGGCCGATGGCTTCGATGATGGTGTCGGTGTGCCGGGCCGCCGCCGGCTTGTTGGCGTCCTCCGGAACGGAGCCGTCGTGGATTTGGAGGCCGCGCAGTTCGGTGGCGGCTGCCTTGAGCCGGAGCCAGGCGGGGTGCTGTGCCGGGTTGCCGTGCAGCGTGCTGCGGGAATTGGAGCGCGTGGGGGTGATGGTCATCGTTGCCTCGCCTTTCCGTCGGCCGGGCAGGTCCCGGCAATCTGCTGAAGTATGTAGCGAGCGTAGCAACGCAACAGCCGATCTTATTTCAAAACGGCCGACAGGTAAGCAACTGTAATGCTCGGTGCCGTGCAGCACCGGGAATGACGAAGCCCGGCTCGCGCTGGCCGGGCTTGGTCACGGCCGGGGACCACGAGTCGGGTCCGGCCTTCAGGAGGGGCGGGCGGTCAGGGTGCTATTCGGCGCCCTTCGGCTCTTCGGTGTCCTTCAGCGTCAGCGAGACCGAATTGATGCAGTAGCGCTGGTCCGTAGGAGTCTCGTAGCCTTCGCCCTCGAACACATGGCCCAGGTGCGAGTCGCAGTTGGCGCAGCGGACCTCAATCCGCTCCATGCCCAGCGTCCCGTCCCGCAGATAGCGGACGGTTCCCTCGGCCAGCGGTGCCCAGAAGGACGGCCAGCCGCAATGCGAGTCGAACTTTTCCTTGCTGGTGAACAGTTCCGTTCCGCAGGCGCGGCAGCTGTAGGTGCCTTCGGTGTGGCTGTCCCAGTACTTTCCGGTGTAGGGACGTTCGGTGCCAGCCTCGCGGAGCACATGGTATTCCTCCGGACTCAGTTCGCGCCGCCACTCGTCGTCGCTCTTGGTCACGGGGAACTGGCCGGTTTCAGTGTTGCTCATATTCTCTCCAACGCTCACGAGTCGCCAATGTATCCCGAGCCCGAGTACAGATGGAGCACGGGAATGCCCAGCTTCTCCTGCGCACGGTTGGCCCAGTCGGTGTGGAAGGTATCGGAAATGGCGTGCGGCCGGGTGATGACCACCGCCCGGTCCGCCGGATGCTCGGCGACGTACGCCACCAAAGCGGACACGCCGTCGTCCCCCACAATGTCCACCGTGGCCTTGAAACCGGCTTCCTCCAGCAGCTTCACCGAGAGGCGCTTGGCCTCGGCCGCCTCAAGCCGGGCCTCGTCCGGATCCGGCTGGCCCTGGGCCAGTTCACGGAACGCCGTGCCCACCTCCAGCATGCTCAGCCGCTCCAGGAAATCGAGCATCAGGTTCCGTTTGGTGTCCTCGGGAATCAGCACCCGGAAGGTGGATTGCTCGGCGACGGTCTGCTCACCGGCCAGCCAACCCAGGTTCTGTAGGTCGGCCTCGTTCAGCGGTTCCTCGGTCAGCACCACGATGGTTTCCGTCATGGGGCCAGCCTAATCAGCAGCCCACCGGCTCACAACAATCCGGCGCGCCGACGGCCTGCCGGTTAGCGGTCGACGGCGGCACCGGCAAGAATGGAGCCATGGCTGTGTTCGAACGTTCTCCCCGGTCCGGGAACATTTCCGCCGGCAACGGTGATGGCACCGGAACCCTGCCCAGGGCGCGCTGGCTGCTGCTGGGGGCAGTGGCCGGAGCCACCGCGGGATCCGTCCTAGCCGGCGCGACATCCGGCCTGGCCTCCTACTTTGCCCGCCAGGTGCTGACCCCGGTCCGCGAGCATGTCCAGGACCTGGAGATCCTGGCCGTGGTCGGATCCTGGCCAGAGCAGGAAATCATCCTGCCGGCCACCTTGGACACCACCGCACCGGGGGTCTACAGCGTCTATTTCGACGGCGGACGCGGCGTGGCGCGGGTGGGGGAGGTGACGTCCTACTCGCCGCGGGAAGGCACCGTCCAGCGCACGGTGGAGCAGGTGTACACCGGCGACCTCGCCGCAGCCACGCGCGGCTGGTGGGGCGGTGCCGCCTACCCCGACCCGGCCGCCGTCGGGCTGGCCAACGAGGAAGTGCAGATCGAGGTGGACGGCGGCACGGCACCGGCTTGGCTGGTCCGCGCCGAGTCGGATGCCAGCACGTGGGCCATCATGGTGCACGGCCGCGGCGCCTCCCGTGCGGAGGGAGTGCGCGCAGTGCGTGCCATTCGTGAACTGGGACTGACGTCACTGCTGATTTCCTACCGGAATGACGGCGAGGCCCCGTCCGCGCCGGACCGCCGCTATGGGCTGGGCATGACGGAATGGCGCGACGTGGAGGCGGCGATCCGCTTTGCGCTGGCGAACGGCGCCCAGGATGTGGTCCTGGTGGGCTGGTCGATGGGCGGGGCGATCAGCCTCCAGGCTGCGGACCAGTCGCTCTACCGAAGCCGGATCCGGGCGCTGGTGCTGGACGCCCCGGTGATTGACTGGACCGATGTACTGGCGCACCAGGCACGGCTGAACCGGATTCCGGATGCGGTGGGGCAGTTCTCGCAGTGGCTGATCTCGAACAAGGCCGGCCGGCTGCTGACCGGGCTGGCTGCTCCGCTGGACCTGAAGATGATGAACTGGGTGGCCCGCGCCGACGAACTGCGCGTGCCGACGCTGATTGTGCACAGCGAGAACGACGACTTTGTGCCGTACGGCCCGTCCGCGGCCCTGGCGGAGAAGAACCCGCTGGTGACCCTTGAGCGTTTCAGCGGGGCCGGGCATACCCGCGAATGGAATGTGGACCCGGAACGCTGGGAGCGCGTCGTCGCGTCCTTCCTGAGCCGCGTGCTCCGCCCTGCAGGTGCGCGCTAGCCGGTCTTGATCGGTGCGACGGCGGCCTGGGTCAGCGCCACCAAGTCATCCGGCGCAATTTCAATGTCCAGGCCGCGGCGTCCGCCGGACACCAGGATGGTGGCGAAGCCCGGCGCGGTGGAATCCAACACCGTGGGGCTGGCCTGTTTCTGCCCGAGCGGTGAGATGCCGCCCAGCACATACCCGGTGCGCCGCTGCGCCACCTGGGGATCGGCCATAGCGGCCCGCTTGCCGCCCAAGGCAGCAGCGAATTTCTTCAGGTCCAGGTTGGAGCTGACCGGCACGATGGCGACCGCCAGCGAGCCGTCCAGCGTGGCCATCAGCGTTTTGAATACCCGCGCCGGATCCATGCCCAGCGCCTCGGCGGCCTCCCATCCGAAACTTGCCGCCGAGGGGTCGTGGGTATAGCTGTGCAGCACATGCGGAACCCCCGCCCGCTGCAGCAGCGTGGTGGCGGGGGTTCCGGCGGATGGTCTGTGCTTGGCCACGCTCAGGCCGAGGCTGGACGCAGTTGCCGGGCCTCGGCGATCAGGCGCTTGATCCGGAACAGCATGGCGGACATGCCTCGGATCCGCAGCGGCGTGATCGCCCGGGTCAGGCCCAGATGCTCGGCGATGTCATCCGGTACGGCCAGGATCTGCTGGGCCGGAAGCCCATTGAGCCCCTCGTGCAGCACCGAGGCGAAGCCGCGGGTGGTCGGAGCCTCCGGCGGGGCCGAAAAGTAGATCTGCACATCCTGGTCCGGGTCGTCGCCCAGTTCCAGCGTGAGGAAAAGCGGCGACTGGCACTCCACCACCTGCTCCAGCAGTTCCGGGTGCCCGGCGAACCGCTCCGGCAGTTCCGGCAGTTCGCGGGAGAATTCCAGCAGCAACTGCAGCCGTTCGGCCTCGGTGACCGCCTGGAAATCGTCAATAATCTCGGCCAGCGGTTCGGGGATGGTCTGGGGCGACACGGTCATACTTTGGGCTCTCTTGAAGGTATCGGTTTTGCCAGCGTTAACGCTGCGCGCCGGACGGCTATTCCTTAGCGGGCCGCGGCGGGGAGCTCGCCGGGCTGGTCGCCCCTGACGATCGGCACCCGCACCGCATTGCCCCATTCGGTCCATGAGCCGTCGTAGTTCCTCACCGTGCCGAAGCCCAGCAGGTGCTTGAGCACGAACCAGGTGTGGCTGGAGCGTTCGCCAATCCGGCAGTACGCCACCACATCGTCGCCCGGCTTCAGGCCCGCCTCGCCCAGGTAGATGGCCTCAAGCTCATCACGCGTGCGGAATGTGCCATCCTCGGCTGCGGCCCGCGCCCACGGGACGGACGCCGCCGTCGGGATGTGGCCTCCGCGCAGCGCGCCTTCCTCCGGGTAGGCGGGCATCGTGGTGCGCTGGCCGGAGTATTCCTCGGGGGAGCGGACGTCCACCAGCGGCTTGCCGAAATGGTCCAGCACGTCGTGAAGGAAGGCCCGGATCGGTGCGTCGTCACGTTCGATGACGGGGTATTCCACCGGTGCCGGCTGCGGTACCTCGGTGGTGATGTCGCGGCCTTCCGCTATCCACTTGTCCCGGCCGCCGTCCAGCAACCGCACGTCCTCGTGGCCGAAGAGGGTGAAGACCCAGAGTGCGTAGGCTGCCCACCAGTTGCTTTTGTCGCCGTACAGCACCACGGTGGTATCGCGGCTGATGCCCTTGGAGCCGAGGAGTGCGGCGAAGCCTTCCCCGTCCACGTAGTCGCGGGTGTCCGGATCATTCAGGTCGGTGTGCCAGTCGATTTTCACGGCCGAGGGAATGTGTCCGGTTTCATACAGCAGGATGTCTTCGTCTGACTCCACTACTACCAGCCCGTCCGTGCCCAGATTGTCCGCCAACCACTGCGTCGAGACCAGACGGTCGGGGTTGGCGTAGGAGGCGAACTTCTCGTTCTGCTCAGTGGCAATGGGCATGGCAGGACCTTTCCGTAGCGTGCAGGGGCCGTACAAAACGGCGCGGGACTTCTGTTTAGCCTAACCACCGGAGCCGGCAAAAGCTTCCGGGCCGACACCAACTGCCCCTGATTGGCGCGGGTAGCGTATCGTTTTGCTGGCGGCATTCCCTCCGCCACGTCTCAAAACCCATGTCAGGAAAGCAGCGGTAAGCTTCACGTGCCCAAGATTGAACAGCTTTCACGCCGGACCCCCAAGGTGTCCGTGGACGAACTGCTGGCCGGCCTGCACCCGTCGCCGCGCTTCGGCGAAGTGTCCTTTGCCAGCTACCGTCCGGACCCGGCCCAGCCCTCCCAGGCCGCGGCCGTCAAGGCGCTGCAGCACTTTGCCGCCGCCGTCGACCGGCCCAAGCCGAAGGGCTTGAAGAAGCTGTTTGGCGGTGCCAAGCCGGAGAGCCGCGCCGGCATCTATCTGGATGGCGGCTTCGGCGTCGGCAAGACGCACCTGCTCGCCTCGCTGTGGCACGCGGTGGATGGGCCGAAGGCCTTCGGCACCTTCGTCGAGTACACCAACCTGGTGGGCGCACTGTCCTTCCGCAAAACCGTGGAAGCCCTCAGCAGCTACCGCCTGGTCTGCATCGACGAATTCGAACTGGATGATCCGGGCGACACCGTGCTGATGTCGCGGCTGATGCGGGAGCTGGCCGACGCGGGGGTCAAGCTTGCCGCCACGTCCAATACTCTGCCGGGTTCGCTGGGGGACGGTCGCTTTGCCGCCGTCGATTTCCAGCGCGAGA
This sequence comes from Arthrobacter sp. NPDC089319, assembly GCF_040684925.1. NCBI lineage: Bacteria > Bacillati > Actinomycetota > Actinomycetes > Micrococcales > Micrococcaceae > Arthrobacter > Arthrobacter sp. NPDC089319. Next base: position 159,702 of record NZ_JBFBGZ010000007.1, read on the forward strand.
TCCAGGTCCTGGCCGACCAGTTCGACGTCATCCGGGTGGACGGCGAGGACTACCGGCACCGCGGGTTGCCGGCCGCTCCGGAACCGCTCAGCAACCATGACCTGAAGCGCCGGCTGCATGACTTCGACGGCAAGGTGGTGGCCGCGGACGAATTTTCCGACCTCGTCAACCATTTGGAGGGCGTGCACCCCAGCCGCTACCGCCAGTTCCTCGACGGCGTGGACGCGGTGGCCTGGCACAACGTGCACACCATCTCCGAACAGGCGGTGGCCTTGCGGTTCGTGGTGCTGGCCGACCGCCTGTATGACAAGGACGTGCCGATCATCGCCAGCGGCGTGCCGTTCGATCAGCTGTTCACGCCGGAAATGATGTCCGGCGGCTACATGAAAAAGTACTTCCGGGCGGTGTCCCGCCTGACCGCGCTGGCCCGTGAGGGGCAGGCCGGCGAAGCCGCTGCGTAGGTTTCTTGGCGCCGCTTAACGGAGAAGGGCGCCGGCCCCGCCTCCCGGCGTTCCGGCGCCCTCCATGGCGTGCTAAGGACTAGTTGGACGAGGTGTTCCCGTCGGACGGCGCCTGGCCACCCGTGCCGCCGAACGAGTCGACAAAACCGGATGCCTTGGCCTGCAGGCCGTCTACCTGCTTGGAATACTTACCGTCGGTCTTGGTGTCGATGTATTCACCGACGTTGCCGACGGCACCCTTGATCGAGTCAGAGTTTTCTCCCACGAGACCGGCTGCCTTGTCCTTGAGTGCTCCTGCCCTGCCCTTGAGCTCGTCAAATAACGACACTGGCACCTCCTTTCCGACGGGGGGCCCTTCGCCCCTGCCATTCCATCGTAGGCACTTCACCGCGGGTGCTCAATAGTTTAAACAACAAAGGCTCCCGTTGAAGGGAGCCGTTCGATGGTGGGCGATACTGGGATCGAACCAGTGACCTCTTCCGTGTCAGGGAAGCGCGCTACCGCTGCGCCAATCGCCCCGGTCTGCCCAAGGCGGGCGGTGGAGGAAATAAGGAAAATGGAGCGGACGACGGGATTCGAACCCGCGACATCCACCTTGGCAAGGTGGTGCTCTAGCCAGCTGAGCTACGTCCGCGCGAAACAGTTCCGGATCACTCCGGCTGTTTCAGTGGGCGATACTGGGATCGAACCAGTGACCTCTTCCGTGTCAGGGAAGCGCGCTACCGCTGCGCCAATCGCCCGTGATCTCTCACGAGATGTGCCTGCTTGCCGTGCCACCGCACGAGGTGGGGACGGGATTCGAACCCGCGTATACGGCTTTGCAGGCCGCTGCCTCGCCTCTCGGCCACCCCACCGCGCCTATGGGCAATTGCCCTAGGACCGGCCAGCGACGCTGGCACAAACAGTGACTTGCGAGCGGACGACGGGATTCGAACCCGCGACATCCACCTTGGCAAGGTGGTGCTCTAGCCAGCTGAGCTACGTCCGCAGAAGTTATCCATCACTTAGACCGCGACCAGTTAGTGCAACCGCTCGCGGCGTTGTTGTGATTTCCAACGAGTAAAAACTCTATAGGACGTTTCCCGCTTCGTCCAATCGGGCTCGCCGGCGAGTGAAACGTCAGTGCAACCAGGTCGTCCAATTCACGACGGCGGTGCCCACCGAAGTAGTCATGGCATCCTAGGTTCCCTGCGGAGGGGCCGATGCGGATGCCGCCGTACCGGCCGCCCGCCCGCCCGGCGATTTTTGATTCTCCGCACCTGTGGGCTAGCATTTCTACACGTTGCAGGAAGCGTTCGGCGCATCCGCAGCATGCAGGGGCGATTGGCGCAGTGGTAGCGCGCTTCGTTCACACCGAAGAGGTCACTGGTTCGAACCCAGTATCGCCCACCACATCAGCAACATCCCGGCCAGGCAGCAGCCCGGCCGGGATGTTTTGTTTTGGGCATCGCCGGGCACGCTGAAGGTCCGCGCCGCAACAGATCAGCTTTAGCCATGGACTGCGGACCAGAACCGTCAGTGGAACCTGAGAAGATCTCTTTATGACTGCACCACTCCTTGCGCATGCCACCGCCAACGGCCGGATGTACGCGCGCTCCACCTCGGAGCCGCCGTCGGTCCCTTCCATCACCACGGTGATCGCGCAGGAACCGACCACCCTGGACGGCTGGTTTGCCCACATGGCTGCCACGTCCTTGGCCTCCGACGCCAGACTGGCCGAAGCGGCCGGAAATCCGGGGCGGCTGCGGACGCTGGCGAAAGAAGCCACGCTGGCGGCCGACCGCTACCGGGACGCGGCGGCGCTGCGCGGCGACCGGGTGCACGGGTACTGCGAACAGGTGGCGCTGCGGGCGCTGGACAAGGACCATGACGTCGCCGGCGCCCGGGAGGCCCTGAAGGCAAACGGCGAAGAGGCGTTCGCGGACAGGTTCGACGAATGGTGGCAGCTCTACGCGGTGGAGCCGATAGCGCCGGAGATCACCGTCTGGAATCAGGAAGTGGGGTACGCCGGCACTCTGGACCTAGTGGCCAAGATCGCCGGTCGCACCTGCCTGATCGACTTCAAGACCAAGGGAACGGACCGAAACGGCCAGGTCAAAGCGCTCAATGACAAGGTGGTCATGCAGTTGGTGGCGGGCATGAAGGCCCAGGAGTCCTTGGTGGACGGCGTGGCGGGCAGCTGGGAGCCGTGGGCACACGGCGATGATCCGTTGCTGCTGGGCGTGGCAATCGGCGAGACTGAAGTCCGGCCCATGCGGGCCAACCCCGAGGTGCTCCGCTGGCACTGGTACCGGTTCTGCTCGCTGCGGCGTGCCTGGGAGACGCATCTTCAGGTGTCGGAGGCCGGCCGCGCCCTGCTGCCGATCGCGCCGCCCGCGCCGGCCCTGCAGGCGGCTCAGCCGGCCCACTAAACTGGACCGGAACCCAACAACTTTCAGCGCCGCCTACGCGGCAGCAGTGAGGACAAGAACTAGATGGCAATCCTGAGCATCCGGATTATCGGCGACCCCGTCCTGCGGACCAAGGCGGAACCGGTGACCGGATTCGGACCGGAACTGGCCAAGCTGGTGGCGGACATGGACGAAACCATGGAGGACGTCGACGGCGCAGGGCTGGCCGCACCGCAGATTGGCGTCAGCCTGCGGGTTTTCACCTTCCGCGTGGGTGGCCAGCGGGGCCACGTGGTCAACCCGGTGCTTGAGCTCAGCGACGACTTTCAAGAGGACGTGGCCGAAGGCTGCCTGTCCATCCCCGCGCTGGGCTATCCGGTGCGCCGGCGCCGCTGGACGCGGGTGACGGGCCAGGACATGCACGGCAACCCGGTGGAGTACGAGGGCGACGGCATGCTGGCCCGCTGCTTCCAGCACGAGACAGACCACCTGGACGGGATCCTCTACATCGACCACCTCACCGGCGAGAACCGGAAGAACGCGCTGCGTTCCATCCGCAATGCGGGCTATAACGAAGTGGCCGGTGAAACCCAGGCCCAGCGGGCCGCCAACGTCGGTTCCGGCTTCAGCCGCGGGCCGGCACCGGCGCGCACCGGTTCCTTCGGGCAGCCGCTGGCATGACCGGAAGCGGCAGCGGTTTGCGCGTACTGTTCGCCGGCACGCCTAGCGTGGCGGTTCCGTCCCTCGACCGGTTGGTCCAGGACGGGTTCGAAATCGTGTCGGTGCTCACCCGTGAGGATGCGCCGGTGGGCAGGAAACGCATCATGACCCCCTCGCCCGTGGCGGCCCGCGCCGTCGAACTGGGCGTCCCGGTGATCCGGGCCAACCGGATCGACCAGGTCACCATGGACGCCATCCGGGCAGCGGCTCCGGAGGTGGCGGCCATCGTGGCCTACGGCGGGCTCGTCCCGGAAACAGCCCTGGGCATCCCGAAACATGGCTGGATCAACCTGCACTTCTCACTGTTGCCCGCCTGGCGCGGTGCAGCGCCGGTGCAGCACGCAGTCATCCACGGCGACGATGTCACGGGCGCCTCCACGTTTCAGCTGGAAAAAGGGCTGGATACCGGCCCGGTCTACGGCACCCTGACCGAGGCGCTGCGCCCGGAGGACACCAGCGGCGAGGTGCTGGAAAGGCTGTCCCGCAGCGGCGCCGTGCTGCTGTCCCAAACCCTCGCTGCCGTCGGAGCAGGCAAAGCCGCGGCCGTGGCGCAGTCCGGCGATGTCAGCCTGGCGCCCAAGCTGTCCTTGGAGGACGGCCACATCGATTGGCATCAGCCGGCGCTGGCCATCCGCCGTCGGATCAACGGTGTGACCCCCGAGCCTGGCGCCTGGACCATGCTCGACGGGCAGCGCTTCAAGCTGGGACCGGTGCGGCCGCGGCCGGAGACCCGGGATGTGCCGCCCGGAGTGCTCAGGTTAACCGGCGGATCATCGGCGTCCGCGCTGGTGGGTACCGGCTCCCATGCGGTTGAGCTGGACAAGGTCCAGCCGGCAGGTAAAAAGATGATGGATGCTGCAGACTGGGCCCGCGGGCTTGGGCAGCGTGAGGATGTGCACTTCGAATGAACGGCCGGAACGAGGGCGGCCGGAACGGCGGCCGCGGTAATAACGACGGGCGCGGCCGGCAAGGCGGCGGAGGCCAGGGGAGCGGACGGCGCGATGCGGCCGGGCGGGAGCGCAACCGTGGCGGTACCCGGCACTACTCGCAGTCGGCTCCCTCGCAGCGGTCGAGGACGGCAGATCCCGCCCGGCTGGCCGCTTTCGAGGTGCTCCGCGCCGTGGAACGGGACGACGCCTATGCGAACCTGGTGCTGCCGGCGAGCATCCGCAAACACCGGCTGGACAAGCGGGATGCCGGTTTCGCCACGGAGTTGGCCTACGGCGCCTTGCGCGGCCTGGGCACCTACGATGCCATTCTCGCCCGCTGCGTCGACCGGCCGCTGGATCAGCTGGACCCCGCGGTCCTCGATGCACTGCGCCTGGGCGCCCACCAGCTGCTGGCCATGCGGGTGCCGGCACATGCCGCCCTGGACCAGACCGTCAGCCTGGCCCGCGCGGTGATTGGCGCAGGGCCGGGCTCGCTCATCAACGCCGTGCTGCGCAAGGTGACCGCGCACGACCTCGGCGGCTGGACCGCTGAGCTGACGGCGGGGGAGGCGGACCCGGTCAGGGCCGCGGCTTTGGAACACAGCCACCCGGAATGGATCGTGCGGGCGCTGCGGCAGTCGCTGGCCGCCCATGGCCGCAGCGTGGACGAATTGGAAGACCTGCTGGCCGCGGACAACGCCGCGCCCGTGGTGAACCTGGTGGCACTGCCCGGACTGGGCACGCTGGACGAGGCGGTGGAGGCCGGGGCCGAGCCCGGAGAGCTTGTCGAAGGCTCCGCCCTGTACGCCGGCGGCGACGTCGGCCGGCTGGCCAGCGTCCGTGCCGGAACCACCCGCGTCCAGGATGCCGGCTCCCAATTGGTGGCACGGGCGTTGGCCGCAGCAGCCCCGGCAGCGCCGGGCGAGCGGTGGCTTGATCTCTGCGCCGGGCCGGGCGGGAAGGCGGCCTTGCTCGCATCGCTGGCCGCCCAGCAGGGTGCCACGTTGTTGGCCAACGAAGTAGCCGTGCACCGTGCCGAGTTGGTCCGCAAGGCGCTGGCCCCGGTTCCGGCGGACGTCTGGGAGATCCGCACTGGAGACGGCCGCGAGGTCGGTGACCAGTATGCGGGCCAGTTCGATCGGATCATGGTGGACGCGCCCTGCACCGGCCTGGGAGCCCTCCGGCGCCGGCCGGAATCCCGCTGGCGCCGGAAGCCGTCCGACGTTGCCCAGCTGGGTCCGTTGCAGCGTGAACTGCTCGAAGCCGCCGTCGCGGCCGCCAAACCGGGCGGACTGATCGCCTATGTGACGTGCTCCCCGCACCCGGCGGAGACGACGGCGGTGGTCGCCGACCTGCTGCGCCGCCATCCCGGGCTGGAACTGCTGGACACGTCCGCCGTCCTTGACGGCGTCAGCCTCCCGGGCCATCTGGAAGCGGGACAGCCGGGCGGGGACACCGTCGGCCGGTCCGGCGGCACCACCACGCAGCTCTGGCCGCACCGCCACGGCACCGATGCCATGTTCATGGCCCTGCTGCGCCGAAGCAACTGATCCGCACCGGATCAAGCCGTGCAGGTCCCCCCCCCCACTCCAATAACACCTAGACAGGCAGGGAAGCATCCGATGGCACACTGCTGCATCAACCCCAGCATCCTCTCGGCTGATTTCGTCAACCTCGAAGCCGAACTGCAGCGCATCAGCACCGCCGATGCGGTGCATGTGGATGTGATGGACAACCACTTCGTGCCGAACCTGACCATCGGTCTGCCGGTGGTGCAGCGGATCCAGGAAGTCAGCAGCCTGCCGTTGGACGCGCACCTGATGATTGCCGATCCCGACCGGTGGGCACCTGCCTATGCCGAGGCCGGCATCGAATCGGTGACTTTCCATGTGGAAGCGGCGAAGGCGCCGGTGCGGCTGGCCAGGGAACTGAGGATCCATGGAGCCAAGGCCGGCATGGCGCTCAAGCCGGCCACCGCCGTCGAGCCGTATCTGGATCTGCTGCCCGAGATGGACCTGCTGCTGATCATGACGGTTGAACCGGGCTTCGGCGGCCAGACGTTTTTGGATGTGACGCTGCCCAAGATCCGCAAGGCGGCGAACGCGGTGGCTGGCTCCGGGCTGCCGGTGGCCATCCAGGTGGACGGCGGTGTCACCGAGGAGACGATTGTGCGCGCAGCCGAGGCCGGTGCCACCGTTTTTGTAGCCGGCTCCGCTGTCTACGGCCATCCCGATCCCGAGCAGGCCATCGCCTCGCTGCGGGCCGCTGCCAAGGTGCTGTGAGGGCTGTTACACGATGTGACGGGAATGCGGGACCCCGGGCAGCAGTTGTGAGAGCATAGTTACGCAAACACAACGTGCTCCGGGGTCGGTGTAAGTCCGAACCGGCGGTTATAGTCCGCGACCCGTTGCCGAACGTTCCACCCGGAACCAGAGGCCACGGTTGAACCGGTGGAATTCCGGTACCGACAGTTAAAGTCTGGATGGGAGAAGCACGTACAGGTGGCAGCAATGGGCCACCGGGTACGGCCACTGGCCGTTTAACCCGGGGTGCCCGGACCTACTGCACTGTCGTTCCCCCGGAGCCGCCGCGGCTCGAAAGGAACGGCATGGATTTTCTGCGGTGGCTCTTTGAAGCTCAGATTCCCGTTGCCGGCAGCTCACTGCTGCTGCGCGAAGTTCTGGGAAACATTTTTGGACTCCTCAGCGCCCTCGGCGGCATGCGCCGAAAAGTATGGGCCTGGCCGGTGGGCATCATCGGCAACCTGCTGCTGCTGACGGTCTTCCTCGGCTCGCTGTTCGGCTCCGCCAGTACAGCCAACCTGCTGGGACAGGCGGGGCGGCAGGTCATGTTCATTGCGGTGGCCGTGTACGGCTGGAACCGCTGGCGCGCCGCACGCAACGGCACCGGCAGCGCCATCACCCCGCAGTGGGCCGGCGCCAAGGCGCGGGTGGGCCTGGTGGCGGCACTGCTCCTGGGCACCGTGGCGCTGACCCCGATCTTCGCCGCGCTCGGTTCCTATGAGCCGGTATGGGCCGATGCCTGGACCTTCGTCGGTTCGCTGCTGGCCACCTACGGCATGGCCCGCGGCTGGGTTGAATTCTGGCTGATCTGGGTCGCGGTGGACATTGTGGGTGTGCCGCTGCTCTTCAGCGCCGGCTACTACGCCAGCGCCTTCATGTATCTGTTCTACGGCGGCTTCACCCTGGTTGGATTCTTCGTCTGGTGGCGGGCCAATGCACTGGCCAAGCCCGAGGTGCAGACACTGCACCCCGATCCGCGGATCGGGCAGCCGGCACGGGCCGGCGGCGACGACGAACCGGTGCGTGTCCCATGAGCCAGCCTGCCCCTGTCATCAGCCAGCACTTTTCGACGGCGGAGCAGCGCGGCATGGAGCTGGCGCTGCAGGCCGCCGGGCAGGGCGTGCGCGGCGCGAATCCCCTGGTCGGCGCGGTAATCATCGACTCGCGCGGCGAAGTGCTCAGCACCGGGTACCACCGGGGAGCGGGCACGCCGCACGCCGAAGTGGATGCGCTGGCCAACGTCCCGTCAGGACGCGAAACGGAGCTGGCGGACTGCACCATGCTGGTGACCCTGGAACCGTGCAATCACCGCGGCCGTACGGGCCCATGCTCGGGCGCCATCCTGGAAGCCGGCATCGGTTCGCTGGTCTTCGCTGCGGCCGACCCCACCGACCAGGCAGCGGGCGGAGCGCAGCGGCTGGCCGCAGCCGGTGTCGCCGTGCGCACCGGACTGATGCCGCAGCAGGCCCAGGAACTCAACCACCGCTGGTTCCAGGCACGGCGGGAAGGCCGGCCGTTCACCACGCTGCACATCGCCCAGACAATGGACGGGCTGATCGCTGCGGCGGACGGCAGCAGCCAGTGGATCACCGGGGAAGAAGCCCGGGCCGACAGCCACGGCATCCGCTCCCGTGCCGATGCGATCATCGCCGGCAACGGAACCATCGCCGCCGACAACCCGCGGCTGACCGCCCGGGACCGGGCCGGGGCGGAGACTCCCGACCAGCCGCTGCGCGTGGTGATGGGGCGCCGGAAGGTGCCCGCAGACGCGGCAGTCCGCGGCGCCGATGGCCTTTTCCTGCAACTGGCCACGCATGATCCCGCGGAAGTATTGGCCGAACTGGCCGGGCGTGGCATCGGCCACGCCATGATCGAAGGCGGAGCCACCATCGCCTCGGCCTTCCTGCGCGCCGACCTGATCGATGAACTGGTCCTCTACCTGGCACCGCTGATGCTCGGTGCCGGCACCCGCGCGGTGGCCGACCTCGGCATCGGCACACTGGCCGAGGCAGGCCGGTGGCGCTGGGATAGCGCCGGCGGCAGTGCCCGCACCCTGGGCGCTGACCTGCGCCTGCACCTTGAACCTTTGCCGTTTCGCGGCACCCAGAAAGGCAACTGAATGTTTACCGGAATCATCGCCGAACAAGGGCGGGTCGAATCGCTGGACCTGAGCCCAGCCACCGACAGCGCCGTGCTGACCTTCACCGCTCCCCGGACGGCACCCGGCCTCGGGCTCGGCGGGTCGATCGCGGTCAATGGCGTGTGCCTTACCGCCGTCGCGCTGGATGGCAGCCGGGTCAGCGTGGACGTGATGGGCGAGACGCTCACCCGCACCACCACCGGATCGCTCCAGCCGGGGCAGACCGTCAACCTGGAACGCTGCGTGCCGGCCGGAGGGCGGCTGGACGGGCACGTGGTCCAAGGTCATGTGGACGGAGTCGGCACGCTGGCAGAACGCGAAGACCTGGGCGACTGGGAACGGCTGCGCTTCACCGTTCCCCAGGAGCTGGCCCGCTACATCGCGGAGAAAGGGTCCATCGCCGTTGACGGCGTCTCGCTGACGGTCACCTCGGTCAGCGATGCGGAAGCGGAGACGCAGTTCTTCGAAGTCGGCCTGATTCCCACCACGCTGGCCGACACCGGACTGGGGGCCAAACAGCCCGGAGACACGGTGAACCTGGAAGTGGACGTCCTGGCCAAGTACGCCGAGCGGCTGCTGGCCTTTACCCCGGGAGCCCGGTCGTGAGCGCCGCCGTGGAGCCGCGGATCGCGCTCGACACCATCGAGGCCGCCGTCGCCGCGATCGCCGCGGGCCGCGCCGTCGTTGTGGTTGATGACGAGGACCGGGAAAACGAAGGCGACATTATCTTCGCCGCGGACGCCGCCACCTCCGAGCTGATGGGCTGGACCATCCGCTACACATCCGGCGTCATCTGCGTGCCGCTCACGGCGGCCCGCGCCGACGACCTGGGGCTGCCGCCGATGGTTGAGGTCAACCAGGATGCCAAGGGCACGGCCTATACGGTGTCCTGCGACGCCGCGGCCGGCGTGAGCACCGGGATCAGTTCAGCGGACCGTGCGCGCACCGCGTCGGTGCTCGCTGCGGCGGACAGCACCGCCGCGGACCTCACCCGGCCCGGCCATGTCTTTCCCCTGCGCGCGGTCGACGGCGGCGTGCTGGCGCGGCGCGGCCACACCGAGGCGGCCGTGGACCTGTGCCGCCTGGGCGGGCGGGCGCCGGTCGGGGTCATCGCCGAGCTCGTGCACGACGAGGGGGACATGATGCGGCTGCCGGCCCTGCGGGCCTTCGCCGACGAGCACAACTGCCCGCTGGTCTCGATCGAGGACCTCGCGAGCTACCTGTCCGGGGCACCCGCGCCGACATCACTCTCGGAGGCGGAGCACCGTGGCCACTGACGAGATCCGCGAAAAGGCGCCGGCCGCAACGGTGGAGGCCGGCCCGTCCGTTCAGCTGCCCACCGGCTTCGGCAACTTCACGGCGCAGGCCTGGACGGACGCAGCCACCGGCGTGGAGCACCTGAGCATCACCTCCCCGGTCCGGCCGGCGGCCGAGCCGCTGGTCCGATTGCACTCCGAATGCCTGACCGGGGACGTGTTCGCGTCCTACCGCTGCGACTGCGGTGAACAACTGGAACAGGCCCTGGCACTGATCGGCGAGCAAGGCGGAACCGTCCTGTACCTGCGCGGCCAGGAGGGGCGCGGCATCGGACTGGCCAACAAAATGCGGGCCTACGCACTGCAGGAAGCCGGCGCCGACACCGTGGAGGCCAATGAGCAGTTGGGGCTGCCCGTGGACGCGCGCGACTATTCGGCCGCGGCCGCCATCCTGCGCTCGATGGGCGTCGGCGCCATCCGGCTGCTGAGCAACAATCCGGCCAAGAGCGTGACGCTGGCGGCCCTGGGCATCGAGGTGGTGGAGATGGTGACCGCCGAAGTTCCCTTCCGCGAGCAGAACCGCCGCTACCTGGAGACCAAGCGGGACCGGATGGACCACCGCCTGGCCGTCCTGCAGACCACACCGGTGCAGCAGAGCTGACGCCTGCGCCCCCGGCCACACCATCCACTACCGACTAGACATTCACGAAGGAAGAACATGAGCGGACACGGAGCCCCAGTCATCGACATCACCGGCCTGCAGGAGGCGACCGGCGGGCTGAAGCTCGCCATTGTCGCCGCCAGCTGGCACACCCAGATCATGGACGGTCTGGTCGACGGCGCGCTGCGCGCGGCCGCCGAGGCGGGAATTGAGGACCCTGCGTTGATCCGTGTGCCGGGCGCCTTCGAGCTGCCCGTGGCGGCCGCCCGGCTGGCCCCGCACTATGACGCAGTGGTGGCTCTCGGCGTCGTGATCCGCGGCGGCACGCCGCACTTTGAGTACGTGTGCCAGGCCGCCACGGAGGGCCTGACCGATGTCAGCGTCCGGACCGGCACGCCGGTGGGCTTCGGCGTGCTCACCTGCGATACGGAGCAGCAGGGTTTGGACCGTGCCGGGCTGGCGGACTCCAGCGAGGACAAAGGGCACGAAGCCGTCACCGCGGCCCTAACGACAGCGGCTACGCTCCGGGGCCTGGGCGTTTGAGCGAAGCCCCGGCGCCCCGGATGGCGTCCCCGTCGCGCCGGAGGGGTTCGTCACAATGGGGACGGCGGTTTGTCGCCGTCCCGCGCTCCTGACGTAGGCTAAAGGGCGTGAAATCCTTCGAATCCCTGTTTGCGGAACTGAGCGACAAGGCGCAGCAGCGTCCGGAAGGCTCCCGTACGGTAGCCGAGCTGGATTCCGGCATCCACGGGATCGGGAAAAAGGTCGTCGAAGAGGCCGCCGAAGTCTGGATGGCAGCCGAATACGAATCCGACGAAGCCGCCGCCGAGGAAATCTCCCAGCTGCTGTACCACCTGCAGGTCCTGATGATCGCCAAGGGTCTGCAGCTGGAGGACGTCTACAAGCATCTGTAGCGGGACGCCGCCCTCGTCGGCGCCCCGCCCGGACCCAGGCCGAATCCATCCTTGAAGGCCGCGCTGCGGCCGAGCCGATTCCAGAAAGACTTTCACATGCTCCGTGTAGCTGTTCCCAACAAGGGATCCCTGTCCGAGGCCGCCTCCGCCATGCTGGGGGAAGCCGGTTACCGCCAGCGCCGCGACTCCCGCGAACTGGTCATGACCGACCCGGACAACGATATTGAGTTCTTTTTCCTGCGCCCGCGCGACATCGCCGTCTATGTGGGGTCCGGCACCCTGGACGTCGGCATCACCGGCCGCGACCTGTTCCTGGATGCCCAGGTGGAAGCCGTGGAGCTGATGAACCTCGGTTTCGGGACCTCCACGTTCCGCTTCGCCGGCCCGGTGGGGGAGTTCTCCCGCGCCGAGCAGCTGAACGGTAAGCGCCTGGCCACCAGCTACGACGGTCTGCTGCGCAGCTACCTGTCCGAGCGCGGCATCGAAGCCTCAGTGGTCCGGTTGGACGGCGCGGTTGAATCCTCCGTCCGGCTGGGTGTTGCCGATGCCATCGCCGATGTGGTGGAAACCGGCAACACCCTGCGTGCCGCGGGCATGGAGATCTTCGGCGACCCCATCCTGAAATCCGAGGCCGTGCTGATCGGCCGCTCCGGCGAGAACCCTCCGCCCGGGCTGGACGTGCTGATGCGCCGCCTCCGCGGCGTCATTGTGGCCCGGGAATACGTGATGATGGACTACGACATCCGCAAGGACCTGGTGGATGCCGCCGCGACTCTGACCCCCGGTCTGGAGTCACCCACGGTCTCGCCGCTGCGCGACACCGGCTGGGTGGCCGTGCGTTCAATGGTCCGCCGGACCCAGACCAACCGGATCATGGATGAGCTCTACGATCTCGGCGCCCGGGCCATTCTGGTCAGCACCATCCACGCCTGCCGCATCTGATTGCTCCGGAGTAAGCCATGACTGTTGCCATCCGCGTTATCCCCTGCCTCGACGTCGACGCCGGACGTGTGGTCAAGGGAGTTAATTTCGAAGGCCTCCGCGACGCCGGCGACCCGGTGGAGTTGGCGCACCGGTACGACCGTGCCGGCGCCGATGAGCTCACGTTCCTGGACGTCACCGCTTCCTCCGGGAACCGCGAAACGACGTTCGACGTGGTGGCCCGCACCGCGGAGGAAGTCTTCATCCCGCTGACGGTGGGCGGCGGCGTGCGGGAAGTCGCCGACGTGGACAAGCTGCTGCGGTACGGGGCGGACAAGGCCGCGATCAATACCGCCGCGGTGGCCCGGCCTGACGTGATTGACGAAATCACCCGCCACTTTGGTTCCCAGGTGCTGGTGCTCTCGCTGGACGCCCGCCGCACCGACAATCCCTCGGTAGCCTCCGGATTCGAAGTCACCACGCACGGCGGCCGCAAGGGTACCGGGATCGACGCGGTGCAGTGGGCGAAGGAAGCAGCCGAGCGCGGCGTGGGGGAGTTGCTGCTCAATTCGATCGACGCGGACGGCACCAAGGACGGATTCGACCTGGAAATGATCCGCGCCGTCCGCGCCGCGGTGAATGTTCCGCTGATCGCTTCCGGCGGGGCCGGCAAGCCGGAGCATTTCCCGCCGGCCGTGGCCGCCGGAGCCGACGCAGTGCTGGCCGCCTCGGTGTTCCACTTTGGCCCCGACGACGCGATCGCCCAGGTGAAGCAGGCTATCCGGGACGCGGGCTATCCGGTCCGCTGAGTCTCAGAGGCCGATTTCGGCACTCTCCAGCAGGGCCAGCGCATCGGGCTGGCCCTCAAAGGTGACCAGGGCGTGCTTGGTGCGGCCGTGGGCATGCATCAGCAGTTCGCTGGGTTCTCCGACGATGGCCACCGATACCGGCGCGCGCTTGGCCACGTGCCGCGGTCCATCCGGACGCACCAGCACGATGCCCAGATCCACGCCCCGGTACAACAGCGCGGCACGCTTGACCAGGTCGTCCCACAGGGCGGTTGAATAGTCCTCGTCGAGCGCGCGCGGCGCCCAGCGGTCGGTGGCGCGGCGCACGTCTTCGGTATGGACGAAGAACTCGACCAGGTTGGCCACATTGTCCACGGCCGGGACCTTGAGCGGCGATATGGCCGGTGGCCCGGCGCGGAAGGCTTCCACCAGTTTGGCGTAGCCGGCCGTTGCTCGGGCTTTGTCAGCCGTCTTCCGTGTGGCGTCGTCGGAAACTTTGGCGAGCGGCTTAAAGGCCAGCCCGAGTGCGGCACCCACCCGGTGTTCACGGATATAGAGGTGCGCGGCGAGCTCGGCAGTCTTCCATCCCTCGCACAGGGTAGGCGCATCCGGCCCGGCAGCCAGCAAGGTCTCGGCCAGGACTTCACGGGACGGATTTACGTAATGCATCACTCCTGAACCTAGCACGAAGCCGCCGGTTTCGGGCGGCAAATCCTGTCCCTCCAAGCCGTCCTGGCGCGGGCAGGGGGCACCGGGACTTGGCACTAGACTTGTAGGGATGTCTTCCCAGCCTGAATCCCCGAATACCCTGCCGCCCGCCGCGGGTCCGGCGGCCCTTGATCCTGCCGTCGCCCAGCGGCTTAAGCGCGACGCCTCCGGTCTAGTGGCTGCGGTGGTCCAGCAGTTCGATTCCGGCGAGGTGCTGATGCTTGGCTGGATGGACGATGAGGCGTTGCACCGCACGTTGACCAGCGGCCGTGTGACGTTTTATTCACGTTCGCGGCAGGAATACTGGCGCAAGGGCGACACCTCCGGGCATGTTCAGTTCGTCAAGTCGGTGGCCCTGGACTGCGACGGCGATGCCTTGTTGGTCCGGGTGGATCAAGTGGGGGCGGCCTGCCACACGGGCACGCGCACCTGCTTTGACGGCCGCGACCTCGGCGCCGTTGCCGGCCACCGTCCGGCGTCGGACGACGGACCAGCGCTGGGCAGCTGAAGAAGCCGCCCGCACCTTTCCCCAACCCCAGCTTGATCAGCGACTGAAGTGAAAGACGGATAACGCATGCAGGACCTCGGAGTCATCAGCCCCAGCCTGGAGGAATTCCGCACCTTGGCGCGGGACCGACGGGTGATCCCGGTGTCCGTCAAGGTGCTCGCCGATGAACAGACCCCGATTTCGATCTACCGCAAACTCGCGGGCGAGCGGCCGGGCACCTTCCTGCTGGAATCCGCTGCGGTGGGCGGCGTCTGGTCGCGCTATTCGTTCATCGGGGCCCATTCCCGGGCCACGCTGACCACCAAGGACGGGCAGGCGCACTGGCTGGGCGAACCGCCGGTGGGGGTGCCGCGGGAGGGCAACCCGGTGGAGGCCCTGCGCGCAACCGTGGAGGCGCTGCGCACCGAACGCTTCGAAGCGCTGCCGCCGCTGACCTCCGGGTTGGTCGGTTTTGTCGGCTGGGAAGCCGTGCGCCACTGGGAGAAGCTGACCTCTCCGCCGGAGGACGACCTGAACCTGCCCGAACTGGCCATGAACCTGGTCACCGATCTGGCCGTACACGACAACGCCGAAGGCACAGTCACGCTGATTGCGAATGCGATCAACTTCGACAACCGCGACGAGCGGGTCGACGAGGCGTGGCTGGACGCGGTCAAGCGGGCCAAGCACATGCTGGCCCAGCTGGCCGAGCCGCTGGCGCAGCAGGTGTCCGTGCTGGAAGATTCCGCGCTGGCAACTGACGAGCTGATGAACAGCGTGACCCATCGCTGGGCCCGCGATAAGTATTTGGCAGCCGTGGACCGCGGCAAGGAAGCAATTGTCGACGGCGAAGTGTTCCAGGTGGTGATCTCCCGCCGGTTTGAGGCCGAATGCTCGGCCTCTGCGCTGGACGTCTACCGGGTGCTGAGGAACCTCAACCCCAGCCCCTACATGTACCTGTTCAGCCTGGAAGACTCCGACGGCGTGGGCTACTCGATTGTGGGGTCTTCCCCGGAAGCGCTGGTCACCGTAACCGGCGACGAAGTCATCACGCACCCGATCGCCGGCTCACGGCCGCGCGGACACAGCGTGGAACATGACAAGGAACTGGCCGAGGAACTGTTGGCGGATAAGAAGGAACGCGCAGAGCACCTGATGCTGGTCGACCTGGCCCGCAACGACATCTCCAAGGTCTGCGAACCCGGCAGCGTTGATGTCACGCAGTTCATGGAAGTGGAAAAGTTCAGCCACATCATGCACCTGGTCTCCACCGTGGTGGGCCGGCTGTCCCCGGACAAGACCGCCTACGACGTGCTGGCCGCGACATTCCCGGCCGGGACGCTCTCCGGCGCCCCCAAGCCGCGGGCACTGCGGCTGCTGGATGAACTGGAACCACACCGCCGCGGTATCTACGGGGGAGTGGTGGGCTACCTGGACTTCGCCGGGGACATGGACATGGCCATAGCCATCCGGTCCGCGCTGTTGCGCGGGGGCATCGCCTACGTTCAGTCCGGCGGCGGGATCGTGGCCGATTCCCAGCCGGAGGCCGAGGCGCTCGAGACCGTTAACAAGGCGGCGGCTCCGCTGCGGGCGGTGACGCTGGCGGCGCGGCTGCATCAGGCCAATCCGGCGCATGTGCCGGTGAAGGGGCAGCAATGAGCGGGGACAAGACCACACCGGCCAAGGGCCAGGAACCGGAACGGAAGACCGGCGGCTCACGGTGGCAGCGCAAGGGCATGGTGGTGCTCGCCGCGGCGGCGGTCGCCCTGGCCGCCTTCGGGACCACGACGCAGACCTGGCTCACCGCCCATCTCCCGGGAACCAGGGTACAGACCCCCGACGTCAGCGTGGCCGGCAGTGACGCCGCCACCGCCGTGACAGCCCTGGCCCTGGTGGCGCTGGCCGCAGGCCTGGCGGCGTCCATTGCCGGCCGGATTGCGCGCATCGTGATCGCCGTGCTGCTCGCAGCAGCAGGCATCGGCATTGCCGCGGCGAGCTTGGCCGTGGTGGCCAATCCCGCGGCAGCCGCCTCGGCCGCCATCGGCGAGGCAACCGGCCAGATCGGGGGAGAGGCCGACGTCGTCGTCACGGTCTTTCCGTACCTTGCGGCCGTGTCCGGGATCCTGCTGGTGGCGACGGCTGTCTGGCTGGTGCTGGCCGGTCGGTCCTGGGCCGCGTCGAAGAAGTACGTGCCGGCCGCCGAACGCCAGGCCGACGGCCTGCCCTCCGACCGGGCCGGCAGCGTCGATGAAATCGACAGCTGGGACCAGCTCAGCCGCGGCGAGGATCCGACCGACTGAACCGCCGGCGCCGGCTCCGGGCGGGAGGCGGGGCCGCCGGCGAGCGTGTCATACTGGCCTGCCATGCCGCTAAACAATGGCAGAATGAAGAAGCAGAACCGTTTAGAGGGAGAAACATCATGGCCAACCACGCCACCACCACCGAGACCGCAATGAAGACGGATCCGGCAGGCAGCATCCACGACGAAGTCATCGGCCACGGCAACAGCCCCGCCGCCTGGACCTGCGTGTTCATCATGATCGCCGGCTCCATCGTGGCCGGCATCGGTTTCGCCATGGCCTCGAACGTGATTTTCTGGGCCGGCGTGGTCGTGATGATCCTTGGCCTGATCGCCGGCTGGATCATGAAGAAGGCCGGCTACGGCGTGGACGGCAGCAAGATCCAGGGCAGCGGACACTAAGCGTGACCGTTCTCGACGACATCATCGTTGGGGTCCGGGAAGACCTCGAATCCCGGCGCGCCCAGGTACCGCTCGCGGAGATCCAGCGGCTGGCCGCCGAAGCGCCCGCAGCGCGCGATGCCTACGCTGCCTTGGGCGGCAACGATTCCCCCCGTGCCGCACTGAAGGTGATTGCCGAGGTCAAGCGCAAGAGCCCGTCCAAGGGAGAGCTTGCCTCGATCGCCGACCCCGCCGAATTGGGCGCCGCTTACGAACGCGGCGGCGCCGCCGTCATCAGCGTCTTGACGGAGCAGCGAAGGTTCAACGGTTCACTGGCCGACTTCGACGCCGTGCGCGCCGTGGTGGACTTGCCGCTGCTGCGCAAGGACTTCAACGTTGAGGAATACCAGATCTTCGAGGCCCGCGCCCATGGTGCGGATCTGGTGTTGCTGATCGTCGCCGCCTTGGACGATGCCGAGCTGAGGGCCTTGCTGGCCCTCACGCACGAGCTGGGCATGAACGCCTTGGTGGAGACGCACACCGCCGAGGAGATTGCCCGGGCCGTGGCCGTCGGCGCGCGCATCATCGGAGTGAACGTCCGCAACCTCAAGACGCTGGATGTTGACCGCTCGTTGTTCGCGGAGCTTGTGGGCAGGATCCCGGCCGACGCCGTGGTCGTGGCGGAATCGGGCGTCCGCTCGGTGGCCGATGTCCGCGACTACGCAAGCCAGGGTGCCAACGCCGTGCTGGTGGGCGAGGCGCTGGTCACGATGGGCGATCCGGAAGCAACCGTCGCCGAATTCGGCGCCGCCGGCTCCGAAGCCGTTGCCGCCCGCCGCTGAGGCAACGGCCCGTACTACGTAAGAATCCTTCAGGGGCGGGCAGCGGCCATCCGTGGTTCCGCGGCCTGCCCCCAGCACAAGATGAGGACCGCCATGACGCAGAGCCCCGACACCCCGGCCGAGTCCGGAAACCCACAGGAAGCAGTCGACGCTTTCCTCGCCGGAAACAGCCTGCGCCATGCCCCCGGGCCGTACTTCGGCGCCTTCGGCGGGCGCTGGATGCCCGAGTCCCTGATAGCGGCACTGGACGAGCTGGAAGACACCTTCGAAAAGGCCAAAGCCGATCCCGAGTTTGTCGCCCAGGTGGCCGAGCTGAACAAGAACTACTCGGGACGGCCCTCCCTGCTGACCGAAGCCAAGCGCTTCTCCCAGCATGCCGGGGGCGCCCGGATCTTCCTCAAGCGCGAGGACCTGAACCATACCGGCTCGCACAAGATCAACAACGTGTTGGGCCAGGCCCTGCTGGCGCAGCGCATGGGCAAGACCCGGATCATCGCGGAGACCGGCGCGGGCCAGCACGGCGTGGCCAGCGCCACCGCGGCCGCCCTGCTCGGGATGGAGTGTGTGGTCTACATGGGTGCCGAAGACACCCGCCGGCAGGCCCTGAACGTAGCCCGGATGGAACTGCTTGGCGCCACCGTGGTACCGGTCACCGCCGGGTCGCAGACACTGAAGGACGCCATCAACGAAGCCCTGCGCGACTGGGTGGCCAACGTGCAGAACACCCACTACCTGCTGGGCACCGCGGCCGGGGCCCATCCCTTCCCCGCGCTGGTGCGACACTTCCATGAGGTCATCGGCGAGGAGGCCCGCGCCCAGATCCTGGATCAGACCGGCCGCCTGCCGGACGCCGTCTGCGCCTGCATCGGCGGCGGATCCAACGCCATCGGCATCTTCCACGGCTTCCTGGACGACCGCCAGGTAGCGCTCTACGGCTTCGAAGCCGGCGGCGACGGCGTGGAAACAGGCCGCCATGCCTCAACCATCACGCTGGGCCGGCCCGGTGTGCTGCACGGCGCACGCTCCTACCTGATGCAGGACGAGGACGGCCAGACGATCGAGTCGCATTCGATCTCCGCCGGACTGGACTACCCCGGCGTCGGACCCGAGCACTCCTACCTGGCGGACATCGGCAGGGCCAGTTATGAACCGGTCACGGACACCGAAGCCATGGATGCCTTCCGGCTGCTATGCCGGACCGAAGGCATCATCCCGGCGATCGAATCGTCGCACGCCCTGGCGGGTGCGCTGCGCGTGGGCCAGCGCCTGACCGAGGGCAAGGACAATCCGCAGGACGTGATCATTGTGGTGAACCTTTCGGGCCGGGGAGACAAGGACGTTGCCACCGCCGCCGAGTGGTTCGGCCTGCTCCCGCAGGAATCACCCGAGGCTGGAATCGGCTCCGAAGGAGAGCAGCTGTGAACAATACCGCTACCGCCAGCAAGTCGGCGGCCGCCATCGACCGGGCCCTGGCCGCGGGCCGGACCGCCCTGGTGGGCTACCTGCCCGCAGGGTACCCGGACGTCCAGACCACCATCGACGCCGCCGTCGCGCTGGCGGAGAACGGCACCGATGTCATTGAGATCGGCATTCCGTACTCCGACCCGGTGATGGACGGTGCGGTCATCCAGGCCGCCACGGTTCAGGCGCTGAAGGACGGCTTCCGGGTCAGCCAGGTGTTCGAGATCGTCGCCGGCATCACCGCCCGTTGCGACGCCGCGGTGCTGGTGATGACCTACTGGAACCCGGTCATGCGGATGGGTGTTGACGAATTCTCCCGCCGCTTGGCAGAGGCCGGCGGCGCCGGGCTCATCACCCCGGACCTGATTCCGGACGAGGCCGCCGAATGGTTCGAGGCTTCGGATAAGTACGGACTGGACCGGGTGTTCCTGGTCGCTCCCTCGTCCTCGCCGGAACGGATGGCCATGACGGTCAAGGCCAGCCGCGGCTTCGTTTACGCGGTGTCGATCATGGGAGTCACGGGCGCCCGCGAGAATGTCTCCAGCGCAGCGGAGCGAGTAGTCCAGGCCGCCCACGAGGCCGGCGCCGAACGGGTGTGCGTCGGCCTGGGTGTCTCCAGCGCGGAACACGTGCGGGAAATCGGTGCCTACGCCGAAGGTGCCATCGTGGGCACGGCGCTGGTGGCCGAACTCGGCCGCTCCGGTGTGGATGCACTGGGCGCACTGGCGGCGCGGCTGAGCGAAGGCACAGCCCGCGCCTGACAGAATGACCGGTGGGTCAGCGGCTCTCCCGCGGCCACGCTCCGACCTTCAAACTTCGGCCTAGAGGACGAATCTGGTGTACAGCACGACTATTGCAATGGCCGTCCCGGCATCCATCCCCAGCCCCGGCTGGTCCGGATTCAGCATCGGCCCGCTCACGATCCACGCCTACGCCCTGTGCATCCTGTTGGGCATTGTGGCGGCGCTGTGGCTCACCAGCCGCCGCTGGAAGGCCCGCGGCGGACCCGATGAATTCATCTGGGACGCGGCCATCTGGGCCATCCCGTTCGGCATCATCGGCGGCCGTCTCTACCACGTCTTCTCTTCGCCCGATGCGTACTTCGGTCCGAACGGCGACCTGGCCCTCATTCCGCAGATCTGGCGCGGCGGGCTAGGCATTTGGGGGGCGGTGGCCTTCGGCCTGCTGGGTGCTTGGATCGCGTGCCGCAGGGCCGGCATCAAGCTGCCGGCCTTCATGGATGCGGCTGCCCCCGGCGTGCTGCTGGCCCAGGCCATCGGGCGCTGGGGCAACTGGTTCAACCAGGAGCTCTTCGGCGCCCCCACCACGCTGCCCTGGGGTCTGCAGGTCGACGCGGACAGCCCCAACTTCCCGGCCGACGCGGCCCCTGGCACCCTGTTCCACCCCACCTTCCTGTACGAGTCGCTGTGGAACCTGGCCGGCGTGGCCCTGCTGCTGCTGCTGGACAAGCGCTTCAAGTTCCGCCGCGGCATGCTGTTCTGGTTGTACGTCGCGTTCTACACCCTGGGCCGAATCTGGATCGAAATGCTGCGCATCGACGATGCAGAGATGATCACGATCCTGGGCATCACCCAGCGCCTGAACGTTTGGACGTCGCTGCTGCTGCTGGTAGTTGCCGTGGTGATCTTCATAGTGCTCGCGCGGCAGCCTCGCACCGCGGAAACCGATTCGGTGTACCTGCCCGGCCGCGCACCGACCGGTGGGGCGGACAGCGTGGAAGCGGCTGCGGAAACTGCCGAGGTGCGCCAGGACGCTTCCACCGACGACGACGGTGTCCCCGCCTCCCGCGGCGACGCCGGGTCCTCACCGGCAGCGGGGGAGAAGGCCGCTGAGGTGCCCGCGGCGGAGCTCGGCTCAGAGGGCGGGCAGCCCGCCGCCACTGACGCCCAGAACAGCTCCAACCCGTCGAGCGCCGAAGGGGCGGAGAACAAGCGGACAAGGGACTAGCGGGCCCGTGAAGCCGCCGGAACGAACGCGGTGCGTTCGTTCCGGCGGCTTTGTGCTGTCGCCTCAACATCTGGCTAACAATCCGCTGTTAACAATCTGGAAAACCCTCGTTAAAAATCCGGAAAAATATGGGTTACATGGCGCCCGCCGTGCTATCGTCTCTCTACCGTAGAACTGACAGGTTCTGCGGTTCGGTCGGCCCTCATCGGCAGTCCGGAACGAACTGGCGCGCATCATCCCGGGCTACCGCCCGGAGGCAGAAATGCAGCGTGCCGACCACACTGACGTGGATGATCCGCCGGTCAAGGCGCACCACTAGTGCGGTCCCCGGCGGTCGTGGCTGATCGACCGCACCGTTTATCCATTGCGGCCCCTTCCGAACCCTGAACATCGAATGCGCTGTTCCGGGGGAGCATGCCACTTCTATTCCCAGTGGATCACGGGCCGGCTTGTCCGCAAGCTGAACCGGGCGGGGCCAGTGCCGTCCCCTTCTCACGTACATCTAGGAGAAGGAAGTTCAGATGACTCCTCCATTCAAGGGGTCGAGTACCCCACGCATCCTCGGCGGCGGACACGGGCACCAGCACAGCACAGTGCAATCGCCGTTCAGTCGTTTCGCCGCCTACCCGGAGCAGACCGGGCTGTACGATCCCGCAAACGAAAAGGATGCCTGCGGCCTGGCCGTGATCGCCACCCTCAGGGGCGAACCCGGGCATGACATTGTCGATGCGGCGCTGACGGCGCTGCGCAATCTGGAACACCGCGGCGCGGTCGGCGCCGATGAAGGAACCGGTGATGGAGCCGGGCTGCTCACCCAAATCCCCGACGAATTCTTCCGGGCAGTGGTGGGCTTCGAACTGCCCGAGCCGGGCCAGTACGCGGCCGGAACCGCCTTCCTGCCCAGCGATGACGCCGAAGCCGCGGTAGCGCGGGAAGGCGTGGAGTCCCTGGCCGCCTCCGAAGGCCTCACCGTTCTTGGCTGGCGCGAAGTGCCAGTGGTCTCCGAACTGGTCGGCGCTATGGCCCGGTCCTGCATGCCCCATTTTGTCCAGGTGTTCCTGGGACTCGATGCCGGCAATGCCGGCGGCAACGATCTGGACGCCCGCGTTTTCCGGGTGCGCAAGCGCGCCCAAAACAAGTACGGGGTGTACTTCCCGTCGCTGTCATCGAAGACCATTGTCTACAAGGGCATGCTGACCACCGCGCAGTTGGAACCCTTCTACCCGGACCTCTCCGACCCTCGGTTCAAGACCAAGCTCGGCATCGTCCATTCCCGCTTCTCCACCAATACTTTCCCCTCCTGGCCGCTGGCCCAGCCGTTCCGCACCATCGCGCACAACGGCGAGATCAACACGGTCAAGGGCAACCGCAACTGGATGCGCGCCCGGCAGTCGCAGCTGAAGAGTCCGCTGCTGGGCGATACACCGGAAGAGCTTTTCCCCATCTGCACCCCGGGTGCTTCCGATTCCGCGTCTTTCGACGAAGTCGCCGAACTGTTGATGCTCTCCGGCCGGCCGATCACGCACGCCATCATGATGATGATCCCGGAGGCGTGGGAAAACCACGCCACAATGGATCCGGAGCGGCGCGCTTTCTACCAGTACCACTCCATGTTGATGGAGCCGTGGGACGGCCCCGCCGCGGTGTCCTTCACCGATGGCAAGGTGGTCGGGGCGGTGCTGGACCGCAACGGCCTCCGTCCGGCCCGTTACTGGGTGACCGACGACGGGCTGGTGGTGCTGGCCTCCGAAGTCGGCGTGGTCAACATTGACCCGGCCAAGGTGGTCCAGAAGGGCCGGGTCTCGCCGGGCAAGATGTTCCTGGTGGACACCGAGGCCGGACGGCTGGTCGAAGACCAGGAGGTCAAGGCCGAGGTCGCGACGGCCAACCCGTGGGGCGAATGGCTCAAAGAGAACATGATCGGGCTGGAGGACCTGCCCGAGCGCGAACACGTGGTGCACACCACGGCATCGGTGAACCGGCGCCAGCAGACGTTCGGCTACACGCACGAAGAGCTGCGGATCCTGCTGGGCCCGATGGCCCGCACCGGAGCCGAACCGCTCGGCGCCATGGGCACCGACACCCCCATCGCGGTGCTCTCCAAGCGGCCCCGGCTGCTGTTCGACTACTTCGTGCAGTCGTTCGCTCAGGTCACCAACCCGCCGCTGGACGCAATCCGCGAGGAACTGGTGACGTCGCTGCGTTCCTCGATCGGTCCGGACGGCAACCTGCTGGCCACCGGACAAGTGCGCACCACCCAGGTGGCCTTGAAGTTCCCGGTGGTCAATAACGACGAACTGGCCAAGATCACCGCCATGGAAGACGAGGAGGGCAACCGCGTCACGCTGAAGGTGCGCGGCCTCTACCGGCCCGACGGCGGCGCTACCGAGCTGGCGGCCAGGCTGCAGGAAATCTGCGAAAAGGTCTCCGGCGCCGTCAACCGCGGCGTGAAATTCATTGTGCTCTCGGACCGGGACTCGAACGCCCAGTGGGCGCCGATCCCGACGCTGCTGCTGACCAGCGCCGTGCACCACCACCTGCTCAAGAGCGCCAACCGGACCAAGATCTCGCTGCTGGTGGAAGCCGGCGACGTTCGCGAGGTCCACCACGTTGCCGTGCTCATCGGGTTCGGCGCCTCGGCGGTGAACCCGTATCTGGCGATGGAAAGCTGCGAGGAACTGGTGCGCAACGGTCACCTCCAGGGCGTGACCGAAGCCCAGGCCGTGCAGAACCTGATCAAGGGCCTGGGCAAGGGCGTGCTGAAGATCATGTCCAAGATGGGCATCTCCACCGTCTCCTCCTACTGCGGCGCCCAGACGTTCGAAGCGATTGGCTTGTCCCAGTCGCTGGTGGACCAGTACTTCGCCGGAACCCAGTCCCAGCTGGGCGGCGTCGGACTCGACGTGATCGCCGCCGAAGCCGCGGCCCGCCACGCCCAGGCATACCCGTCGGACGGGATCGAGGATCCGCACCGGACGCTGGAAACCGGCGGCGAGTACCAGTGGCGCCGGGAAGGACCTCCGCACCTGTTCAACCCGGAGACCGTGTTCCGGCTCCAGCATTCAACCAGGGAGCGCCGCTACGACGTCTTCAAGGCCTACACCCGCGGCGTGGACGACCAGTCCAAGGAACTGATGACCCTGCGCGGCCTGCTGAAGTTCAAGTCCGGCGACCGCCCGGCGGTCCCGCTGGACGAGGTCGAGCCGGTTTCCAGCATCGTCAAGCGCTTCTCCACCGGTGCGATGAGCTACGGCTCCATCTCGCAGGAGGCACACGAGACGCTGGCCATCGCCATGAACCGGCTCGGCGCCAAGTCGAACACCGGCGAAGGCGGCGAAGACGTGGACCGGCTGCTCGACCCGGAGCGCCGGTCGGCGATCAAGCAGGTGGCCTCCGGCCGGTTCGGGGTCACCAGCCTGTATCTGACCAACGCCAAGGACATCCAGATCAAGATGGCCCAGGGCGCCAAGCCCGGCGAGGGCGGCCAGCTAATGAGCCAGAAGGTCTACCCCTGGGTGGCCCGGACCCGGCACTCAACGCCCGGGGTGGGCCTGATCTCGCCGCCGCCGCACCACGACATCTACTCAATCGAAGACCTGGCGCAGCTGATCTACGACCTGAAGCGCTCGAACCCCTCGGCGCGCGTGCACGTGAAGCTGGTCTCCGAAGTTGGAATCGGCACCGTGGCTGCGGGCGTGACCAAGGCGAAGGCCGACGTCGTCCTTGTTTCGGGGCACGACGGCGGAACCGGCGCCAGTCCGCTGAACTCGCTCAAGCATGCCGGCGCCCCCTGGGAAGTGGGGCTGGCGGAGACCCAGCAGACGCTGATCCTCAACGGACTGCGCGACCGCGTGGTGGTGCAGGTGGACGGCCAGTTGAAGACCGGCCGCGACGTGATGATCGCAGCCCTGCTGGGCGGCGAGGAGTTCGGCTTCGCCACCGCGCCGCTGGTCGTTTCCGGCTGCATCATGATGCGCGTCTGCCACCTGGATACCTGCCCGGTGGGCGTTGCCACGCAGAACCCTGAACTGCGCCGGCGGTTCACCGGCAAGCCCGAGTTTGTGGTGAACTTCTTCGAGTTCATCGCGGAGGAAGTGCGCGAGCTGCTGGCGGAACTGGGCTTCCGCAGCCTGGAAGAAGCCATTGGCCATGCCGAGCTGCTGGACACCCGCGAAGCGGTCGACCATTGGAAGGCCGACGGCCTTGACCTGGCGCCGATCCTGCGCGGCTACGGCTCCGACGCCGACGTTCCGCTGCGCAACCTGACCACGCAGAACCATGAACTGGACAAGCATTTCGACAACCAGCTGATCGCGATGAGCGCCGACGCGCTGACCCGGCGCGAGCCGGTCCGGATCAGCCTGGAAATCATCAACACGGACCGGTCCGTGGGCACCATGCTGGGCCACGAAGTGACCAAGCGGTTCGGGGTACAGTCGCTGGCGGACGACACCATCGACGTCACGCTGACCGGCCAGGCCGGTCAGTCGCTGGGCGCCTTCTTGCCGGCCGGTATCACCCTGCGCCTGCTGGGCGACTCGAACGACTATGTGGGCAAGGGGCTCTCCGGCGGACGGATCATCGTGCGGCCGGATCGGGCCAACGCGTTCGCCTCCGAGCAGAACGTGATCGCTGGCAACGTCATCGGATACGGCGCCACCAGCGGGGAAATGTTCCTGCGCGGCCAGGTAGGCGAGCGGTTCCTTGTGCGGAACTCGGGTGCCACCGCCGTCGTCGAGGGAATCGGCGACCACGGCTGCGAGTACATGACCGGCGGCGTGGCCCTGGTCCTGGGCCCGACCGGCCGAAACTTCGGTGCGGGCATGTCCGGCGGCGTGGCCTACGTGCTGGATTTGGATCCTGCCCGTTTGAACACCCAGGGCGTGGACAGCGGGGAGCTGCAACTGCTGCGGCCGGACGCCGTGGACGAAGAATCCATCGCCGCGCTGCTCAAGAAGCAGGCAGAGGAGACCGGTTCCCGGCTGGCTGCCCAGCTGCTTGAGGATCTCAAAGACACCCTGACCCGCATCACCAAGGTGCTGCCGCGCGATTACGCGGCAGTGCTGCAAGCCCGGGCGAACGCCGAAACCGAGGGGCTGGACCCCGACGGCGACGTTGTCTGGACCCGAATCCTGGAGGTAACCGGTGGCTGATCCACGCGGATTTTTGAAAGTACGTGACCGGGAGACCCAGCCGCGCCGTCCCGTCCCCGTGCGCATCATGGACTGGCAAGAAGTCTATGAGGCGCAGGAGAAGGGCGTGCTCCGCAGCCAGGCGGGCCGCTGCATGGACTGTGGCATTCCGTTCTGTCATCAGGGCTGCCCGCTGGGCAACCTGATCCCGGAGTGGAACGATCTGACCTGGCGCGACATGGGCCAGGAAGCGATTGAACGGCTTCACGCCACCAACAACTTCCCGGAATTCACCGGCCGGCTGTGCCCGGCCCCCTGCGAGGCGTCCTGCGTGCTGGGCATCAACCAGCCGGCGGTGACGATCAAGCAGGTGGAAGTCTCGGTGATCGAGGAAGCCTTCGAGCAAGGCTGGGTGACGCCGCATGCGCCGGAGCGGTTGACCGGCCACACCATCGCCGTCGTCGGATCCGGCCCCGCAGGGCTCGCAGTAGCGCAGCAGCTGACGCGGGCCGGCCACACCGTGGCGGTCTACGAGCGCGACGACAAGATCGGCGGCTTGCTGCGTTACGGCATCCCCGACTTCAAGATGGAGAAGCAATATCTGGACCGCCGGCTGGACCAGATGCGCGCCGAGGGCACGCGTTTCCGGACCGGGATCGAAGCGGGCAAGGACATCAGCTGGGATCAGCTGCGCCGCCGGTACGACGCCGTGGTGATCGCCACCGGCGCCACCGTACCGCGGGACCTCCCGTTGCCCGGCCGGGAGTTGTCGGGCGTGCACTTCGCCATGGATTACCTGGTGCAGGCCAACCGGGTGGTGGCCGGGGAATCGGTTCCCGATCAGATCGATGCCCGGGGCAAGCACGTGGTGATCCTCGGCGGCGGCGACACCGGCGCCGACTGCCTGGGCACCGCGCACCGGCAGCAGGCCGCCTCGGTGACCACGCTGGCCATTGGCAAGCAGCCGCCGGCCGAGCGCGCTGCGCACCAGCCGTGGCCGACGTTCCCCACGCTGTTCGAAGTGGCCAGCGCGCATGAGGAGGGCGGCGAACGGACCTACCTTGCCTCCACCGTTGAGTACGTGGGCGAGAACGGCGTAGTCACTGCCTTGAAGGTGGCCGAGACCGAGTACGTGGACGGCGGGCGGGTACCCAAGCCCGGCACCGAGCGCGAAATCCCGGCAGACCTGGTGCTCTTGTCGCTGGGCTTCACCGGGCCGGAGCAATCCGAGCTGGGCGAGCAGGTGGACGCGGCCTTCGACCAGCGCGGAAACGTGGGCCGGGACGGCAGGTACATGACCAATGCGGAGGGCATCTTTGTGGCCGGCGACGCTGGCCGCGGACAGTCCCTGATCGTGTGGGCCATCGCCGAAGGCCGCGCCTGTGCCGCTGCCGTCGACGAGTGGCTGACCGGCACCACCCGGCTGCACGCCCCGGTTGCCCCGCAGGACCGGGCGATCGCGGTGCTGCCGTAGCATGGCGTTGCCTGCGCGCCCGCAGCATTCTGATTAGGGTAGGGATATGAGACGCGCAAAAATCGTTGCAACATTCGGCCCTGCCATCGCCAGCTATGAGTCCACCCTTGCCGTACTGAAGGCCGGGGTGGACGTGGCCCGGATGAACATGAGCCACGGCGACTACGGCGTGCATCAGCAGACTTACGACAACGTCCGCAAGGCCTCCGCCGAGCTGGGCAGGCCGGTGGGGATCTTCGCCGACCTGCAGGGTCCTAAGATCCGGCTGGGCAGGTTCGTGGACGGCCCCCACCACCTGGCGGTGGGGGACCGGTTCACCATCACCACCGAGGACGTGGAAGGAACCGCCGAAATCTGCTCGACGACGCACAAGGGCTTGCCCGGCGACGTCAAGGTGGGAGACTCCCTGCTGATCGACGACGGCAAAGTGGCGCTGAAGGCGATCGAAGTGGACGACGTCAAGGTGGTCACCGAGGTGACGGTGGCGGGCGTGGTGTCCAATAACAAGGGCATCAACCTGCCCGGCGTGGCAGTCAACGTCCCGGCCCTGAGCGAGAAGGACGAGGACGATCTGCGCTGGTCCCTCAAGACCGGCGTGGACATGGTGGCGCTGTCCTTCGTGCGCAACGCCGCCGACGTCCAGCGGGTCCACGAGATCATGGACGAAGAGGGCCGGCGGGTACCGGTGATCGCCAAGATCGAGAAGCCGCAAGCGGTGGATGCGATCGAGGAGATCATCGACGCGTTCGATGCCATCATGGTGGCCCGCGGTGACCTGGGCGTGGAACTGCCGCTGGAGGACGTCCCGTTGGTGCAGAAGCGTGCGATTGAACTTGCCCGCCGCTGGGCCAAGCCGGTGATTGTTGCCACCCAGGTGCTCGAATCGATGATCGACAACCCCCGGCCCACGCGGGCCGAGGCCTCGGACTGCGCCAACGCCGTCCTCGACGGGGCCGACGCTGTCATGCTCTCCGGCGAAACCAGCGTGGGCAAGTACCCGCTGGAAACGGTCCAGACGATGGCGCGGATTATCGAGTCCACCGAGCAGCACGGTCTGGACCGCGTGCCGCCGTTGGGCAGCCAGCCCAAGACCCGCGGCGGTGCCATCACCCGGGCGGCCGTGCAGATTGCCGACCAGCTGGATGCCAAGTACATCTGTACCTTCACCCAGTCAGGCGACTCCGCGCGGCGGCTGAGCCGGTTGCGTCCGGGCCGGCCGGTGTATGCCTTCACACCGCTGCAGTCCACGCTGAACGTGCTCTCGCTGACGTGGGGGATCCAGCCGCTCGTGGTCGAATTCGTGGAGCACACCGACCAGATGACCGCCCAAGTGGATCGGATCCTCTACGAACGGGGTTTGGTGGAGATCGACGATCTGGTGGTCATCGCCGCCGGTTCGCCCCCCGGCAAGGCCGGTTCCACCAACTCGCTCAAGGTCCACCGGGTGGGAGACCTGGCCGACGCCGGCGAAGTGCTCAACGGGCACTCGCACCCGCGCCCCGAAAAGGTCGGACCCTGGCCGGTCTCCTAGCCACAACATAGAAGAACGGGCTCCGGAAAATTTCCGGAGCCCGTTCTTGTCGGTGGTCGACCAAAGCCGCTCGCGGCTGCGTGGAGACCGGCCGCCCAGATTACCCGGCTAGTTCACCTGGTTGATGATCGTCTCGGCGACTTCGCGCATGCTCAGGCGGCGGTCCATCGACGTCTTCTGGATCCACCGGAACGCCTCCGGCTCGGTCAGGCCCATCTTGGTGATCAGCAGGCTTTTGGCGCGCTCCACCAGCTTGCGCGTCTCGAACTGCTCCTGCAGGTCGGAGACCTCGGATTCCAGCGCCGTGATTTCGTCGTGGCGGGACAGCGCGATCTCGATGGCGGGAATCAGGTCCGCCGGCGAAAAGGGCTTCACCACGTACGCCATGGCACCGGCATCGCGGGCACGCTCCACCAGTTCCTTCTGGCTGAAGGCGGTCAGCAGCACCACCGGGGCAATACGCGCCTTCACGATCTGCTCCGCGGCCGTAATCCCGTCCATCACCGGCATCTTCACATCCATCAGGACCAGGTCCGGCTTCAGCTCCTGGGCCAGTTCGACAGCCTTCTCGCCGTTGTCGGCTTCAGCCACGACGTCGTAGCCCTCACCGCGGAGGATCTCGACGATATCCAAGCGGATCAGGGTTTCGTCCTCCGCAACGACGACGCGGCGAGCGGGGGCAGACTCGGTTTGTTCAGGCACTGGCGCTCCTAGACTGTTTCGTTGCCATTCACCATGGCGTCGGTTCCGTGAAATAGCCTATCTGCATGTAGAGTAGATTCGCGCACCAAGCAGCATGACGGTTTTCACAGTGTGGACGATCGACTTTTGCGAATGGTGCATGCCCGAGTGGCGGAACGGCAGACGCACCGCACTCAAAATGCGGCGGGGAAACTCGTGTGGGTTCGAATCCCACCTCGGGCACGTATTTTCCCCTTAAGGCTTGTGGGCCTCTGGGGTTCAATGAGTAGTTTCTGGGTCCCCATGGGGGCCCATTTTTGTTGACGGCCACCGCTGGAGCCGCCCGGCCTCCTTGGGGCTATCTGGTCGGTGCGCGCCTTCGTGACCAGTGTCCGCCCCGCCCTTCCAGAGTTCCGCCGGTGCCTCTTGGTTCGATTTCACCCGTATCGGGTGAAGGCACCACCCATTTGGCCGCGCTAGCGTGGCGCACAGGCAACTGAACAGCCTCTATCGCGTGTGAGACCTGACCAGCGGCTCCTCGTCCAACGGACGGCAAGCCGAAGGAGAAGCGATGCTTAACTGTTTCCGTGGGCACCCCGAAACCGTTTCCTCGCTTCAAGGTGTCCCGGCAGGCCGGACATGAGCGAGCCTGCCGCGTCGCCACCGACCAACCTGGATCCGCTGCAAGTGATCCGGTCCCGGAGGTATATCGCTGCGCTTGTGCTGGCAGCGATCTTGGGCGTTCCCATCTCGGTTATTGCCTACGGATTTCTCGCTTTGGTCACGGCGCTCCAGCAGTACGTCTTCGTCGAACTGCCGAGTCAAGTCATTGGGGGTCCCGCGCCCGCGTGGTGGCCGGTGCCATGGCTGGTGCTGTGTGGGCTGATGACGGCCTTGACCATCCGTTACCTGCCGGGAACCGGCGGCCATTCGCCCGCATTCGGATTCGCGACGGGAGGCGGTCCGCCCAGCGGCCGGGAGTTGGTGGGCATCATTCTCGCGGCGCTGACCACCCTCAGCCTCGGTGCAGTGCTGGGGCCCGAGGCTCCGTTGATCGCGATCGGTGGCGGCCTCGGGGCGCTGGCCGTGCACCTGGTGAAAAAGGACGCCCCGCCGATGGCGCAGACCGTCATGGCGTCTGCCGGCAGCTTCGCCGCGATCAGTACCCTGCTCGGCTCTCCCGTACTCGGGGCATTCCTGATCATGGAGGCCGCCGGGATCGGGGGAATGACGCTGAGCCTGATGGCGCTGCCCGGGCTGCTCGCTTCAGGCGTCGGTGCGCTGGTGTTCGTCGGCCTGGACAGCTGGACCGGGTTGGGTAGCTTCTCGCTGGCGCTGCCCGTGGTGCCGCCCGCGGTGCCGCCGACGGTGGCGTCATTGGGCTGGGCGGTGATCATGGGCGCGGTCGGCGCACTGTTGGGCTGGTTGGTCCGCTGGGCCGCGCTGAAGCTTCGTCGTGTGGTGCATCTGAACCGGGTGTTGGTGACGTCTTTGCTTGGCTTGCTGATCGGGCTGACCGCGATGGCGTACCAGCTGATCTCCGGGCACAGCTTCACGCAAGTGCTGTTCTCGGGCCAAGATGCACTTCCTGAGCTGGTTGAACATGGCGCGGACTACTCGCTTGGGGTGCTGGTCCTGCTGATCGTTTGTAAAAGCTTGGCCTACGGACTCTCGCTGAGCGCATTTCGTGGCGGGCCGGTGTTCCCTTCAATGTTCATCGGCGCGGCGCTAGGCCTTGCTGCCGCCGGCTTGCCCGGAATGGATCCCGCCGCAGGGATCGGCATGGGCATGGGAGCCATGTGCGCAGCCATGCTGCGGTTGCCCTTGACGTCGACCCTGCTGGCCACGCTCTTGCTGGGCCCGGACGGTGTGGCCGTGACACCCCAAGTGGTGGTGGCTGTGGCAGTGGCTTTCGTGATCACCCATGTGCTCCCGATTCCAGTCGCGGGGACGCCCGCGGCGGCTGACGATGCCGGCGCCGTCCACGGCCGGGCTGCCTCCAGGGGCGGGCGGAGATCTGGGGTCCCGAGCGCGGACCATGCGGCCGGACGGGAGCGGTGGACAGCCGGGTTATTCATCATTGGTTCGAGCCTGTTCGCCTTGGGAGCGGTGCCGTTCTACGCCGACGCCGTGGGATTGCGCGCGGGCGCCGTCACCTTCTTCCTCGGATCGCTGTTCTTCACCTCTGCGGCGTTCCTGCAGTACCGCGAAGCCGTTGACGCGCTCCCAGGAGTAGGGGCCGCACGGCGCCATTCGTTGTGGGTGTGGGCGCCGCGGAATCCCACCTGGCTCGCTGCCGCTGTCCAGCTTGCCGGCACGCTGTGGTTCAACTGGAGTACGGCCAACGCGGTCAACGACAACCTCAGCGCCGAGTTGATCGATCAGCGGGTCTGGCGACCCGACGCTTTGGGGTCAATTGCCTTCCTAATTGCCAGCGCTGTGGCGTTGTGGGATGCCGGTCGAGGCGCCATTGCAAACCGGCCCAAGCCTCGGGAGTGGAAGATCGGCGTGATGAACCTGATCGGCTCAATTGCGTTCGGCATCTCGGCCGTCGCGGCCTTCGTCATACCGTCGAGCGGCGATGTTTGGAACGCCCAGCTGTCCAATCTCGGCACTCTCGCGGGAGCCCTGTGCTTCCTCATCGGCGCGATGTTGATGCTGGTGCCAGCATCTACCGACGACTCGGTACCCGAGCGCCGGGGAACACCACCGTAAGCGTGCATGGACGCCATGTCTTGCTGGTCCACGGTCTGGGCCGTTGTACCGTGGATCAACCGCAGGACGCTCGGTGGTCCACAAACATCTCATCAGGGGGAGCCATGCCGTACGTAGTCGACTTCAAGAACGTTTCTACTGTGGGTCTGGAATCGTCGCCGGTCGCCGAGGCCCTGGCAGGATTACGCGCCAACGAGGCACGCTACTACAGCAACAAGTACGACCACGTCTTCACCGTTATCCCTGCAAGCGAGGCTCCGGAGGTGATCGACCGGGTCAGCCGGATCCTCAAGGAGGAGCGCGACATTGTCATCGGCTCCCGCGCCCTCGAAGCGACCGGCTTCGAAGTCGACGGTCTGCGGATGGACTACGTGTTCTACGAGTCGGGGCTGTCCATCAACGTCATGTACAGCATCGAGGCCGGCGGGAAGCGAGCCGTCGGATTCAAGTTATCCGAAGGCATGGAGGTTCCAGAGGAGCTGGCATCGCGCTTCAAGTTTGCGCGGCAGAAATCCAAACTGGCGGGAGTGATCCGCGGCTCCTTCTTCGTGATCAAGGGCGAATACTGATCAACTGGCGTTCTGTGCCCGCACCCGACGACGACGTCGGCCTGCGCACTTGGACCCAAATACGGCTCCGCCAAGCGCCAGATGACTCCCATCGCACCCGGATGTGAGGCGCACCACAAAGATGCCGCGCACTGGGCTTGCATGTTTAGGTGTAGCCTGATATAAGCACCAGTGCTGGTGCTGACCAAGGAGTCGGACCATGAGTATCGAATCAAGCTCCGCGGCGGGAACCGTCCCGACTGGAAGTGGTCGCAGGGCTGAAAATCCCGTACCAGCGCAAGGCAATGTTGGGGCACCACCGGCGAGCGCCGGCCCACTTTTTGCCGATCCGGCCGCTCTCGGCCTGGGCGCTTTCGCAATGACCACGTTCGTCCTGAGTGTTATCAACGCCGGCATGATCCCCAAGGCCGACGAACCGGTAGTGCTGGGACTGGCACTGTTTTACGGCGGTATGGCGCAGTTTGCCGCGGGAATCTGGGAGTTCGCCAACCGCAACGTCTTCGGCGCAACAGCCTTTTGCTCCTACGGAGCCTTCTGGCTGTCCTTCTGGTACTTGAGCCAGTTCAGCGCGGGCAGCCTTCCGCCGGCGGAGGCCGGCAAAGCCGTCGGCCTGTACCTCCTGGCGTGGGCCATCTTTACCGCCTACATGACCATGTCCGCGTGGCGGGTCAGTGTGGGCGTCTTCGCCGTTTTTGTCTTCCTGACCCTGACTTTCATCGCACTGTTCCTTGGCGCCTTCTCCGGGGCGGCCGGGCTTACGGCGCTGGGCGGCTGGCTGGGCATCCTGACGGCGCTCATCGCTTGGTACTGCTCCTGCGCGGTGGTCGCGAACTCCACCTTCAAACGGGCCGTGCTTCCGGTGGGACGACGGTGAGGGGCCATGGCCGCAGATCCAACAGAATCGGATGAGACCCTCGCAAACCTGCTGCACGAACAGCGCCGCTTTCCTCCGGACGCCAGCTTTTCCGCCCAAGCCAACGCCATGCCGTCGGACTATGACGAAGCCGACGGCGACAGGTTGGCGTTTTGGGCGCGGCAGGCAGGCCGGCTCGACTGGGCCGACCCCTGGAGCGAGGTACTGGATTGGACAAATCCGCCGTTCGCCAAATGGTTTGTCGGCGGCAAACTCAACGCCGCCTACAACTGCCTGGACCGGCATGTAGCTGCCGGCCGCGGAGACAAGGTCGCCTATTACTTTGAAGGCGAAGCGGGGGACTCACGCACCATCACCTACGCCCAGCTCACCCAGATGGTGTGCCAGGCCGCGAACACGCTGAGCGATTTGGGCGTCAGATCCGGAGACCGGGTGGCCATCTACATGCCCATGATTCCGGAGACCGTGGTGGCGATGCTGGCCTGCGCGCGGATCGGAGCACCGCACACCGTGGTGTTCGGCGGGTTCTCCGCGGACGCCCTCCGGACCCGGATCCACGACTGTGACGCGCGCCTTGTCATCACCTGCGACGGCGCCTACCGCCGCGGAAAGGCCAACGGCTTGAAGTCCGCCGTCGACGAGGCCCTGCTGGATTGCCCGGACGTGCGCAACGTCCTGGTGGTCCGGCGCACCGGCCAAGAGGTCGACTGGACATCCGGCCGCGACATCTGGTGGCACGAATCGGTGGAGCTGGCTTCCACCGATCACGTGGCCGAGGCCTTCGACGCCGAACACCCGCTGTACGTCATGTACACCTCGGGCACCACCGGCAAGCCCAAGGGCATCCTGCACACCACCGGTGGCTACCTCACGGCCTGCGCCTACACCCACTGGGCAGTGTTCGACCTCAAGGCGGAGTCGGACATCTTCTGGACGGCCGCGGACATCGGCTGGGTTACCGGGCACAGCTACATCGTGTACGGGCCGCTGGCCAACGGCGCCACGTCCGTGCTGTATGAGGGCACGCCGGACACCCCGCACCAGGGCCGCTGGTGGGAAATCATCGACAAGTACAGGGTCACGATCCTCTACTGCGCTCCGACCGCCATCCGGACGTTCATGAAGTGGGGCGCCGAGATACCGGCCCAGTACAGCCTCACCAGCCTGCGCGTGATCGGGACCGTGGGCGAACCGATCAACCCCGCCGCCTATATTTGGTACCGGGAGAACATCGGGCACAACCGGACGCCCGTGGTGGACACGTGGTGGCAGACCGAGACCGGGGCCATCATGATCAGTCCGCTCCCGGGGATTACCGCCGGTAAACCCGGCGCCGCCATGAAGGCCCTGCCCGGGGTGGTGGCCGACGTGGTCAATGACGAGGGCACTCCGGTTGGCAACGGCTCCGGCGGCTACCTGGTCTTGAAGGAACCATGGCCGTCCATGCTGCGCACCATCTGGGGCGACAACGACAGGTACGTGGAGACGTACTGGTCGCGGTTCCCGGGGCTCTACTTTGCTGGCGACGGCGCGAAGAAGGACGAGGACGGCGATATCTGGCTTCTGGGCCGCGTGGACGACGTCATGAATGTGGCAGGGCACCGGCTGTCGACCACGGAAATCGAATCGGCGCTCGTCGCCCATCCGAAAGTCGCCGAAGCCGCGGTTGTCGGCGCCCTGGACGAGACCACCGGGCAGGCCATCGTCGCCTTCGTCATCCTGCGCAGCGAGGCGGGCGACGGCGGACCCGAGGTGGTGCAGGAGCTGCGGGACCATGTGGCCAAGGAAATCGGCAAGATCGCCCGGCCGCGGCAGATCATGGTGGTGGCCGAGCTGCCTAAAACCCGTTCCGGCAAGATCATGCGCCGGCTCCTCAAAGACGTGGCGCAGGACAGGCCGATCGGGGACGTCACCACCCTGGCGGACTCGTCCGTCATGGATTTGATCAAGGCCGGCATGCCTGGCGGCGCCGGCGGCCTGCACTAGCCGGCGCCCGCGAAAAGCCTCCGTGTTGGCGCCAGGCACCCCCTTGTTTGCGCAGCATGTTTGCACAACGATGCGGTCCAACCCTTGCCGCTGAACCCCTTCGTGGTGTCGAATCTGTTAACAGCATGCGAGTGCGCAGGGACGAGGATGCCTACGACGCCAGGAGGCGCTCATGTCGGGGAAGTCCGCCAACGGCTTGGCAAAGGGATCTCGGCGGAGCACCGATCTGCGGCGGGCGGAGGGTTCTGCCGCGGCCACGGTCTCCCGGCCCGAACACATCCGCAACGTGGTGCTGGTAGGCCATTCCGGAGCCGGCAAGACAATGCTCGCGGAGGCCATGCTCGTGGCGACGGGCGCGACCAACCGGATGGGGTCGATCCTGGAGGGCACCACCGTCAGCGATTCGGACCCGTCGGAGATCCACCAGCAGCGTTCCGTGCTGCTCTCCGTTCTCCCTTTTATGTCCGACGACGTCAAGATCAACCTCCTCGATACCCCGGGCTACTCGGACTTCACGGGCGAACTGCGGGCCGGTCTCCGCGCCGCCGACGCGGCGTTGTTCGTGGTGTCCGCCGTCGACCGTATCGATGCGGCGACCATGGCGTTGTGGGAGGAGTGCTCCGCCGTCGGAATGCCGAGGGCTGTCACAATCAGCCGACTGGACCACCCGCGGGCCAACTTCGATGCGGCGCTGGACGACTGCCGCCATGCCTTCGGCGAGTCGGTGCAACCGCTGTACCTGCCGGTCCGGAGCGGGGCTGCGGTATCCGGGCTGCACGGGCTGCTTTCCGGCAGCGTGTCGGAGTACCCAGAAGGGGAACGCCAACCGGTCATCCGGCCCGCAGACGCGGGGGAGTTGGCCGCTGCCGAGGAGGCCCGCAGCGCGCTGATCGAAGGCATCATCGCGGAGAGCGAAGACGAGTCCCTGATGGACCGCTATCTGGGCGGCGAGGAGATTGGGCTTGATGTCCTCTTGTCCGACGTGGAGACTGCCGTCGCCCGCGGCTCGTTCTACCCGGTGCTGGCCACCTCGGCGGAAACGGGGCTGGGCGTAGCGGAGTTGCTGGACATGCTCCGGCGGGCCTTCCCTTCGCCGCTGGAACGTCCCGTGCCGCAGGTGACGGGCCTGTACGGTTCGCCAAGCACCCCGCTGCGCTGTGACCCGGACGGACCGCTTGCCGGCGAAATCGTCCGGACCAGCACAGACCCATTCCTGGGTCGGGTATCCCTGGTGCGGGTGTTCTCCGGAACATTGCGGGACGATTCGGCCATCCACGTCTCCGGACATGGGCTCGCCGACCGCGGCCATGCCGACCATGACAGTGACGAGAGGGTCACGCACCTGCACGCTCCGGTCGCCGCCGCCTTGCGGTCGGTGTCCTACTGCATCGCCGGCGACATCTGCGCGCTGACAAAGATCGGCGCCGCCGAGACCGGGGACACTGTGTCGGGGAGGGAGCACCCGATGCTTATCCAACCGTGGGAGATGCCGGAGCCGCTGTTGCCAGTGGCAATCGAGGCTGCCACACGCAACGATGAAGCCGCGCTGGCCAAGAGCCTGGCCAAGGTGACCGCGGGGGATCCGACGCTGCGGGTGGAGCGCAATGCGGAGACGCACCAGCTCATCCTGTGGTGCATGGGCGAATCCCACGCCGAGGTGGTGCTCGACCGGCTGCGCGGGCAGGGCGTCAACGTGCAGACGGTGGACGTGGTCACGCCGCTGCGGGAAACATTCGCGGCGGCGGCTCCCGGGCACGGACGCTACGTCAAACAATCCGGCGGGCACGGCCAGTTCGCCATCTGCGACATTGAGGTGGAACCGCTCCGGCAGGGGGCCGGGTTCGAATTCGTGGACAAGATCGTCGGGGGAGTGATCCCCGGCCAGTACGTCGCCGCCGTCGAAAAAGGTGTGCGCTCGCAGATGGAAAAGGGCGTCTCCGCCGGGTTCCCTGTCGTCGACATCCGGGTGACGCTGGTGGGCGGCAAGACCCACAGCGTCGATTCCTCCGACGCTGCCTTCCAATCCGCCGGCGCCCTGGCCTTGCGCGAAGCCGCCGCCGCTGCCCGCATCCAGTTGCTTGAGCCGGTCTCCGCCGTGACCATTACGGTCCCCGACGACTATGTGGGAACGGTGATGAGTGATCTGTCCGCGCGGCGCGGCAAGCTGACCGGATCGGACGCAGCGGACGGGGAGGGAACCGAAATCAGCGCCGAAGTTCCCGAACAGGAGCTGCTCCGCTACGCCGTCGAGCTTCGGGCGCTGACCGGCGGCACCGGACGTTTCCGGCGTGCCTATCTGCGCCACGACCCGGTTCCGGCAAGTGCCGCGGGCGAGAAGTCGCAACGGTAGGCGCGGGCGAGAAGTCGCAACGGTAGGGCGGAGCCGGAAGGGTCTACGCGCCGGCGCGGACCACCTCGGCGAGCTTCCCGAGGGCGTCGGTCCAGCCGTCCCGATGCAGGGCGAGCCGTTCTTCGGTTGCGAATTCGCCCTGGGTGAGGGCGATCCACGTCTGGCCGGCCCGGGCGGCGAGGGAAAGTATGACGGTGGTTTCCCGGTCGTCGGGCGTGGGTTCCTCCCACCGGAAGGTGTAGACGAGGCGGCGCGGCGGATCGACCTCGAGGAACTCGCCGGCGAGGTGGAACGGCTCGCCGTCGGGCGGCTGCATGGTCAGGCGGTAGCTTCCGCCTGGACGTGGGTCGAGCGTCGCCTCGGGCGTGGTGAAGCCTGCGGGGCCCCACCATTTCACCAGTTCGGCCGGTTCCGTCAGCATGCGGAAGACCCGCTCGTACGGCGCTTCCAGCACGGATTCCAACTCCAGCGTGTGTCCGCTGCTGCGCTCGTTCATTGGATCCCTCCCTCAAGGGATACGCTGCGCGACGGGACCACGGCAACGCGCCCCTCTGCCTGCCCAGCGTAGTCCCGGGATCTGCCCGCGACTAGGCGGCTGGTACCGGCCGCGCTCGCAGAGCGTCCGGGGAAACCACCCGGATTCGCGTCCGGCCGCTGGCCACGAGACGCCTCATCCCCGGAGAGTGCATCCGTGCCGGCCTGATGGACGTCTCCGCGTGGCCGGTGGGAGCATGACTGTATCAACGGCCCCACCAGCGGCAACTGCCGTGGGCCGGAAGCGGTGCTCAGGAGGAATCATGTCTTGGTCCGATCTGGAGCCGATCGTAGATCGCTACCATCACGCCTTGGATGCCTTCGTCCGGGGAGACCCGGCGCTGCAGAGGGAACTGTTCTCAAGGCAGGACGACGTGACGCTCGCAAATCCGCTCGGCCCGCCTGCCCGGGGCCGTCACCAGATTGAGCAGGTCATGGAGCGGGCGGCTTCCATGCTCAGGGAGGGCGAGCCCAACCGGTTCGAGCGGGTGACCGCCTACGCCGGGACAGACGTGGCCTACATGGTGGAAATCGAGCGGACCAACGCGAAGGTCCGCGGCTCCGATGAGATGCTCCCGGTATCGCTGCGGGTCACCACGGTCTTCCGGATGGAGGACGGCGAGTGGAAGGTTGCCCATCGCCAGGCGGATCCAATCACCTCCCCACGGACCATCGACACCATCGTCGACATCGACCAGCCTTAGCACTGACTGTGTGTTGGCGGCGGTGGACCGTGCGTTGACGACGGCGGTGCCGTGAGTGTCAGCTGTGTGAGCGGAGGAATTCCGCCACCGGCGCGGCCAGGGAGGCACCGACGTCGTCCGCTGAACGTTTGAGGCCCTTCACACTGAAGGAATGGTCGCCGCCTTCCTGCCAGTCCAGGACGGCGTTTGGCCCGATCCGCTCGACGACGGATTCGAGCAGTTCGCGGGTCGCGAAGGTGTCCCGGGTGCCCTGCAGGAAGAGCATCGGCAGCGTCATGCCGTACAGGTGCTCATCGCGGAGCTTCTCCGGTTTCCCCGGCGGGTGCAGCGGATAGCCCAGGTAGACCAGGCCGGCGGCGGGCATCCCCTCGGCTACGGCCATTGACGCCATCCGGCCGCCGAAGGATTTCCCTGCCGCCCACAGCGGCTCGCCTTCAGAACGTGCGGCAGCTTCCTGCATGGCCGCGCGCCAGGCCTCGATGGCGGCCGGCGGGCGGTCGGGGAACCGCTTGCCAGCCTCCCGGTAGGGAAAGTTGAAGCGCAAGGTGGCAACGCCGTCGTCGTTCAGTGCGCGGGTGAAGCCGGACAGGAACGGGTGTTCCATGCCGGCGCCGGCGCCGTGGGCCACCACCAACGTGGCCACCGGGTCATCCGGCCGGGCATAGACGCCGGAGACGGTGGTCTGGCCAACGTCGATGGACACATGTGACTCGCTGACTTGCATGCTCCCATCATGCCCTCGCCAGAAGCCACGTGTGTATGTTTAGGTGTTTCCATGGCCAGCGAACAAACAACGCTGACGGTCGATGGACCGCACGGTGAGCGTGAGGTACGTATCTCCAGTCCGAGCCGGGTGATGTGGCCCGAGCTGGGCATCACCAAACTGGATCTGGCGCGCTACATCGCCGAAGTGGGGGAGGCGTTCATCAGCGCCAACGGTGACCGGCCGGTGTCCCTGCAGCGGTTCTCCGACGGGATCGACGGCGAGCAGTTCTTCTCCAAGAATCCGCCCAAGGGCGCCCCGGATTTTGTCCGCTCGGTGATGGTGGTCTATCCGAGCGCCCGCTCGCACCCGCAGTTGGTGCTCGATGAGCCCGCCGCGGCGGTTTGGGCGGTCCAGATGAACACCGTGGTGTTCCACCCGTGGCCTTCCCGGGCCGAGGACTCGGACAACCCGGACCAGCTGCGCATCGACCTGGATCCCCAGCCGGGAACATCCTTCGACGATGCCATCCCGGTGGCGATCGAGCTGAGGTCGGTGCTGGCCGAGGCCGGGCTGGAGGCGTTTATCAAGACGTCCGGCAACCGCGGGCTGCACATGTTCGCTCCGATTGAACCCACGCACGAATTCCTGGATGTGCGCCACGCCGTCATTGCTGCCGCACGGGAGATTGAGCGCCGGATGCCCAAGCAGGTGACCACCTCCTGGTGGAAGGAGGAGCGCGGCGAGCGGATCTTCGTGGACTTCAACCAGGCCAACCGCGACCGGACCATGGCCGGTGCCTACAGCCCGCGGGCGCTGCCGCACGCCTCAGTCTCCTGCCCGATCGAATGGGACGAACTGGAGACCGCTGACCCAAAGAACTTCACCATTGGCACCGTGCCGGACCGCCTGAAGTCAACTGGTGACCCCTGGGCGAAAATGCACGACAACCCGGGCAAAATCGACGTCCTGCTGCAGTGGTGGGAACGCGACCTCGCAGCGGGCCTGGGGGAGATGCCGTTCCCGCCGGACTACCCGAAGATGCCGGGCGAGCCGCCGCGGGTCCAGCCCAGCCGGGCGCGCAAGAAGGACTGACCGGCGGCCTACTCGAACCGGGACGGGTCGCCGGCGCCGTGCCGGACTACCTCGGCGGTGCCGCTGGAGAAGTCGACGACGGTGGACGGCTCGGAGCCGCAGTCGCCGGCATCCACCACCGCCTCCACCACATGGTCCAGCCGCTCCTTGATCTCCCAGCCTTGCGTCATCGGCTCGTCTTCGCCCGGCAGCAGCAGCGTGCTGGACAACAGCGGCTCGCCCAGTTCCGTCAGGATGGCTTGGACCACGTTGTTGGCCGGAATGCGGACGCCGACGGTCTTTTTCTTCGGGTGCAGCAGCCGGCGGGGAACTTCCTTGGTGGCCGGCAGGATGAAGGTGTAGCTGCCGGGCGTGGCCGCCTTGATGCTGCGGAAGACCTTGTTGTCGATGAGCACGAACTGGCCCAGCTGGGCAAAGTCCTTGCAGACAAGGGTGAAATGGTGCTTGCCGTCGAGTTGGCGGATGGTCCGGATCCGATCCAGGGCGTCCCGGTTGCCCAACTGTGCGCCGAACGCATAACAGGAGTCCGTCGGATACACGATCAAGGCGTCGGACCGGACAAGGTCCACAATCTGTCCGATCGACCGAGCCTGCGGATTCTCTGGGTGGACGTCGAAGTATCTCGCCATTCCCTGAGCTTACGGCCCGGGCGCCTGTTGATCCACGGGTTAATCCACGGGCGGCCGGTCCTGGCTGATTCTCCGACCGGCGCGGGCTGGGCCTCAGGACGTCAGGAAGGGGTCGACTGGTCCATCCACCACTCCGTGAAGTGCGTCGCTTGGCCTTGGCCGTCGAGGCGGATCACCCACAGATTGCTGTACGTGGGTCCCTCTCGATACACCGTTGTTCCTTCCACCACGGAAACGCCGTCGGCCACCGCGACTTCGCGCCACTCAAACGTCGCTGCGCCGGGTTCGTCCTTGCGAGCCAGCCACTCCCGGACGATGGTGTCCCGGCCGCGCCACGGCGCCGTCCACGGGTCGGGCCGATATTCGGCGTCGGTGGCGAACAAGGCGCCGATCTGGTCCGGATCGTTGGTCTCCCACGCCCGCCGGTAGGCAGTGATCCATGCCGCAGTTTTCGCGTCCATCCCACCGTTGTACTGCGGCGGTCCGAGGCGGGCAAGTCCGAATTTTCCGCGGCCTTGCGCGGCGATCACGGCAGCGTTCCCGCGGCGCCCTTGCCGGCTTTCCCTCGGGGGCGCCCGCGACGGCCCCGGCCCGGTTTGCGTGGACCCGGCGGAGCTCTACAATCGGAAGGCGGTTTGCCGAAAGGTTGCGTTCACAATCCCGGCCCGGTGAACTCAGGATGAATTCTTCCAACAAGATTGGGTAACTAGGTGGACCTCACCTTCATAGTCGCGCTCGTCGTCGTGCTGGCGCTGTTCTTCGATTTCACCAACGGCTTCCACGACACGGCGAACGCGATGGCCACCCCGATTGCCACCGGGGCCATCAAACCGAAGACTGCCGTGGCACTGGCAGCCGTGTTGAACCTGGTGGGCGCGTTCCTCTCCACGGAAGTGGCCAAGACCGTCTCGGGCGGGCTTATCCGCGAGGGCGAAGGCGGCATTCAAATCACGCCGCTGATGATCTTTGCCGGTCTGATCGGTGCGATCGTGTGGAACATCATCACGTGGCTGCTGGGCCTGCCGTCGAGTTCCTCGCATGCGCTCTTCGGCGGGCTGATCGGTGCGGCCATCGTCGGCGCCGGCTTCCAAGCGGTGGACTACGGCGTGGTGGTGTCCAAGGTGCTGCTGCCGGCGATTCTGGCCCCGCTGATCGCCGGAACCGTGGCGTATCTGGCGACCAAGCTCGCCTATTGGATCACCAAACGGGACGAGAGCGCCTCCAGTCCCAAGCGCGGCGGGTTCCGCTACGGCCAGATCTTCTCCTCTTCGCTGGTGGCCCTGGCACACGGAACCAACGACGCGCAGAAGACCATGGGCGTGATCACCCTGGTGCTGATCGCGGGCGGTTTCCAGGCGGCGGGCACCGGCCCGGAGTTCTGGGTCATCCTGTCCTGTGCCCTGGCCATCGCCGCGGGCACTTACTCCGGCGGCTGGCGCATCATCCGCACCATGGGTTCCGGCCTGACCGAGGTCAAGCCCGCCCAGGGCTTTGCTGCCGAGTCCTCCACGGCGTCGGCCATCCTTGCCTCGTCCCATCTGGGCTTCGCACTGTCCACCACCCAGGTTGCCTCCGGATCGGTGATCGGCTCCGGGCTGGGGCGCAAGGGAGCGAAGGTCCGCTGGGACACCGCCGGGCGTATCGGCATCGGCTGGCTGCTGA
Source organism: Arthrobacter sp. NPDC089319 (assembly GCF_040684925.1). Classification (NCBI taxonomy): domain Bacteria; kingdom Bacillati; phylum Actinomycetota; class Actinomycetes; order Micrococcales; family Micrococcaceae; genus Arthrobacter; species Arthrobacter sp. NPDC089319. Next base: position 203,970 of record NZ_JBFBGZ010000007.1, read on the forward strand.
CCCTGCCCGCGGCCGGTGCCATCGGCGCCCTGGCCGCGTTCATTGCACACCTGGGCGTGGTCGGCGTGGTGATCGACGCCGTTGCCGGTGCGCTGGTGATCGGCGTGATGTACATCATGTCCAAGCGCAACCAGATCGGTCATGACAACGCCATCAGCGACGTTGACCAGGCCGGCGAGATCGTCAGGATCAAGCGCAAGAAGAAGCGCAAGGCCACCGCTAAGAAGCGGGCCAAGCAACAGGCCGCAGTGGCTGCGGGCCTCGAGTCGACGGCTGGCTCCGAAGTCGGTGGCGGACCCGATCAGGTGACTGGCCTCGAGCAAGCGGGCTCCAAGCAAGCGGGCCGGGCGAAAGCTACGGCGGCAGCTGCTCGGGCCGCCAAGATCGGGACCACGAACAACCAAGACGGCACCGATGAAGGGGCGGCACGATGAACATCGACTGGTTCGCATTTCTGATTGTCGCCGTCGCGACTCTCGTTTCGGCACTGCTCGTGGTCGGCTCCTACGGCCTCGGCGTCCGCCTGCTGGCCGTGGCATCCGATGCGACCGAATCGCGCCGCCCGGCCTACCGCGGACTGGCCTACCTGAGCTTTGCGGTGGCTGCTGTGGCTGTGGCCTACGGCATATACCTGATCGTGCCCGCCTTTCACTAGTCCTTCCCGCTGGCTAGCATGGGCCCATGGCCCGGACTATCTACTATGTCGGCAGCTCGATGGATGGGTATATTGCCGACCGCAGGAACAAGCTTGACTGGCTGATGCAGTTCAACGACGCCACCGGCGTCCAGGACAGCATCGAGACCTTCATGCAGCGGGTCGGCGCCATTGTGATGGGCTCGGAGACGTACAAATTTCTGCTGGCAGAGGGGCCGGATGCCTGGGCCTACGGCTCAACACCCACATGGGTTTTTACCCACCACGAACTGCCGGGCGTTGCCGGGGCGGACATCACGTTTGTGCGCGGCGACGTGGCTATCTTCCATCCGAGCATCTGCGCCGACGCCGGGGAGAAAGACGTCTGGCTGATGGGCGGCGGCCAGCTCGCCGCGCAATACGCCTCCGCCGGTCTGCTGGATGAACTAATTCTTACCCTGGTCCCGGTCGCGCTGGGCGGCGGCCAGCCACTACTCCCGGTCCCAAGCACGACGGCGCCGGCGCGGCTTCGTGCCACCCGCGCCTTGGGCGATCTGGTGGAGATGCACTACGACCTCACGCCCGCCGGCAGTTGAGCCGCGCTGGGTCAAGGTGCCCGATCCCACCGGGTTCCGCAGTGTAGCGCGACGATTATTGCGCTACCAGCGCCTCGCACGCATACGCCGCTCCTTTGGTTGGTGATCCGAAACAGGTAGGGCTGGTTCGTAGCATTTTTCACAGCAGTTCGGCCCGGATCCGAAACTGTCACACCCGGCTTATAGGCTGTTTTCAGTAGCAGTTCAGTACCAAACGTTGGCCACCGGTAGGGGTATTCCGGTGGCGTCTGCGGGCTTTGTTCCGCGACCGTTCGTAGTCGATGCCGTGCCCTGTGTGGGCATGCTGAAGATTGAGACGCGTGAGATGTTTGATCCGGCAGCAGCACCCCAACAGCCCGCCGCGGCCGATGCCTCGGTTGCGCCCGGCATTGTGCCTGCGGCCGGCGCGATGCCTTCGGCCGCCACGATTCGTCCGCCCGGCTCTGCCGGGCCCGTGGGATCGGCGGCCGTGAACGGGTCTGCGATCGCGCTGCCGCCGGTGAATCTGGATGCGTCCGCGGCCGAGTTGGTGGATCAGATCACCGCGCGGGAGAACGCCAAGGACGCGATCGCCGCCGATCAGGCCAGGCTGATGGTCGCGTTGGATCAGCGGATGCGGGCCGAGCGGGCCGCCGCTGGGGTTCGGGCCGCGCAGCGGGGCGAGGGGATCGCCAAGCAGATTGGGTTGGCGAGGCGGGAGTCCCCGAACCAGGGCGCCGTCCTGTTGGGACGGGCGAAGGTTCTGGTGAACGAGATGCCGCACACACTCAAAGCACTTGAGGCGGGGAAGCTGAATGAGTGGCGGGCGGCGATCCTGGTCCGTGAAACCGACGGCCTGACCCCGGAGCACCGCGGGCGCGTTGATGAGGAACTGGCCGGGAACCCGGACCGCCTGCACGGGCTGGGCAACCGGCAGCTCGAGGCCGAAGCCAAACGCATCGCGTACCGGCTGGATGCGCGCGCGGTGGTGAAGCGGGCGGCGAAGGCCGAAGCGGACCGGCATGTTTCCTCCCGGCCCGAACCCGATGTGATGGTCTCGGTCCGGACGCTGCTGCCGGTAACTCAGGGGGTTGCGGTGATGGCTGCCCTGCATCAAGCGGCGGAGCGGCTGCGCAATGCCGGGGACCCCAGATCCCGGGGCCAGATGATGGCCGATACCGTGTTTGAACGCGTCACCGGCCGCACAACTGTCGACCCGGCCACCCTCGAAGTCCAGTTGGTGATGACGGACCGGGCGCTGCTGCAGGGCGAGAATGAACCGGCCCGGCTGACCGGGTACGGCATTGTCCCGGCCCAGTACGCCCGGGACCTGATCCGCCTGCCCCAAGACCCACCGGAGGGGGCCGATGCCGATGCCGGTGGGAACCAAGCAGGCCAAAGCCCGTCAGGCGACAAACCGCCCGGCCCACCGGGCAGCGGCTTCGGGCACAAGGCCCCGCCGGCCGGGACCGAGCCGGGCTGGAAGACCGCCCGCGAGCAGGCGAGGCAGGTCAGGCTGCGGGACCTGAAAGTCGGCGGCGTGGAGGATGTCTGGATCCGGCGGCTGTACACAGCCCCGGGAACCGGGCAGCTGTTGGGCATGGACTCGAAGGCGCGGAAGTTCCCGGACGGGATCCGGCGGATGGTCATGGCCCGGGACGCGTTCTGCACCGGCCTCTGGTGTGATGCGCCGATCCGGCACATCGACCACATCGTCGCCTGGTCCGGGGGCGGACCCACCTCCCTGGCCAACGGGCAGGGGCTGTGTGAACGCTGCAACCAGTCGAAAGAAGCCGACGGCTGGTCAGCCAAACCCGTCGACGGACCCCGCCACGCCGTCGAGACCACCACCCCGACCGGCCACACCTACACCTCCACCTCACCACCACTGCCCGGCACCACGGCTACAGGACTTCAAGGGCCGCAAGGGGAAGAGCTGCCTGCTCGAGCTGTGCAGGCAGTCCGTCAGGCGCTGTCTGTGGTCAATGCGGCCATGCGACAAGTGAATGCCGCGGAGGGTCCCCGTCCCGGCGTCACTGCTGAGAATGGATGGGCCGTTGTGCGAAGCCCTCGGGGCAACATCGTCGGCGAAGCGGCCTGACCAGAAAGCATGTAGTAATTTCACATGCGTATTCCCCGGGGTGCTTCCTCAGCGGTTATCGCGGATCAAATTGGTGATCCGAGCCGTGGAAAGGCGCCGTCCCTCGTCGTCGGTCATCACCACTTCGTGAACGGTGAGGGATTGGCCCAATTGGATCGCCGTCGCGGTTCCCGTGACCAGGCCGGACGAAACAGACCGATGGTGGCTGGCGCCAACTTCAATCCCAACGGCGTGGCGGCCGGGTCCCGCGTGCAGCGCCGCGGCGAAGGAACCGAGGGTTTCGGCCAGCACAACGTGGGCGCCGCCGTGCAGGATGCCCGCCACCTGGGTGTTTCCCTCCACTGGCATGCTGGCGACGATGCGCTGCGGTGTCATTTCGCTGAAAACGATTCCCATCTTGACCACCAGCGGACCGACGCCGGTATGCAGGAGCCAGCGGTGCAGGTGTTCCGGCACACCGGCATCGACGAGTTCTGCGATCGTCGCCCCGGCGGAGGCCTGCACGTGTTCGGGCACACCGCCGTCGGGTGTGAATTTGTCGCTCATGGGAACTAGGCTGGCAGGTGTGAGTGAATCTAACAAACCGGACGCAGCGACAGCCACTTTGGACACCGGCGGGGCTCCGCTGACCGGCGTAGAGGGCGCATCTTCCGGCCCTCACCGCCTGTTGCTGATCGATGGCCATTCCATGGCGTTCCGCGCCTTCTATGCGCTGCCGGTGGAGAACTTCTCCACGGATACCGGCCAGCATACGAATGCGGTCTACGGTTTCACTTCCATGCTGATCAAGATGATCGAGCAGCGCGAACCTACCCACGTTGCGGTGGCCTTCGACCTTGACACCCCCACGTTCCGCACGCAGGAGTACGCCGAGTACAAGGGCGGCCGGAACAAGACGCCGGAGGAATTCCACGGCCAGGTGGACCTGATCGTCAAAGTGATGGAGGCGATGCAGATTCCCACCGTCACCCTTGACGGTTATGAAGCCGATGACATCATCGCCACGCTCAGCACCCAGGCTGAAGACGCTGGTTGGGAAGTCATGGTGGTCTCCGGCGACCGCGATGCTTTCCAGTTGATCACCGAAAAGGTCACCGTGCTGTACCCGAAGAAGGGCATCAGCGACATCCCGCCAATGGACAGCGCTGCGGTGGAGGCCAAATACTTTGTCCCGCCGGAGCGCTATTCCGATCTGGCCGCACTGGTCGGCGAAACGGCCGACAACTTGCCCGGCGTTCCGGGCGTGGGTCCCAAAACCGCTGCCAAGTGGATCAACCTGTACGGCGGCGTGGACGGCATCCTGGAGAACCTGGAATCCATTGGCGGCAAGGTCGGCGAATCCCTGCGCGCCAACGTGGACTCGGTCAAGCGGAACCGGCGGCTCAACCACCTGCTGCGGGACCTGGAGCTGCCGGTGGAGCTGGAGCACATGGTGCTGCAGCACCCCGACCGCGCCGCTATCGAGGAACTCTTCGATGCCCTGCAGTTCAACACGCTGCGCAAGCGGCTCTTCGACCTCTTCGGCGAGGAAGACGCCGTGCGTGAGACCGAGGTCAATGCACCTGCTCATCAGGTGATTTCGGAAGCAGCTGCGCTGAAGGAGTGGCTGGCGGAGACCAACCAGCTGAACGTCGCCCTGCAGCTTGTGGCGGAAACTGCGGAAGGTGGGGACGACGCCGTCGGGCTGGCTTTGGTGGCCCACGCACGAGCGGCCTATGTGCCGCTGGCCACGCTGGACGCCGAGGCCGAGCAGCTGCTGGCACACTGGTTGTCCGACCTGGACGCGCCGAAGGTCGTCCACGACTTCAAGTACGCCTATAAGGTGCTCTCGCGGAGAGGACTCGAGTTGCTGGGGGTGGTAGATGACACCGCCATTTCGGCCTATCTCATCCAGCCCGACCGCCGCAGCTACGAACTGGCTGACCTGGCCCAGTACCACCTGAAGATGTCCGTGGCGGCTCCGGATGCAGCCGCCAGCGGTCAGCTGGAGCTTGGCCTGACCGAGGATGACAAGGCCGGTCCCGCGGTGGTGCAGGCTTTCGCAGCGCTTCAGCTGAGCGAGCACTTTGCCGGTCAACTGGTCGAGCGCGGCGCCAACCAGCTGATGGGTGGGCTGGACCTGCCGCTGTCGCTGGTGCTGGCGCGGATGGAACTGGCTGGCATTGCGATGGACGCCAGCGCGCTGGACCGGCTGGTGGACGACTTCACGGTCACCATCGACGCCGCCAGTTCGGCAGCCTTCGGCATCATCGGCAAGGAAATCAACTTGGGCTCGCCCAAGCAGCTGCAGGCCGTGCTGTTCGAGGACCTGGGCCTGCCTAAGACCAAGAAGATCAAGACCGGTTACTCGACCGACGCCGACGCACTTAATGATCTGTTCGCCAAGACCGGCAATGAGTTCCTGGTCCAGCTGCTGACCTACCGCGATGCCACGAAGCTGCGGCAGACGGTGGAAGGCCTGCGCAAGACGGTGGCGGACGATGGGCGGATCCACACCACCTATGCCCAGACCGTGGCCGCCACCGGACGGCTCTCCTCGATCAACCCCAATCTGCAGAACATTCCGGTCCGTTCGGAAGAAGGCCGGCGCATCCGGGAAGCGTTCGTCGTCGGCGAGGGCTACGAGACGCTGTTGACCGCGGATTACTCGCAGATCGAAATGCGGATCATGGCCCACCTGTCCGGCGACGAGGGCCTGATCGAAGCCTTCCGCTCCGGCGAGGACCTGCACCGGTTCGTCGGCGCACACATTTTCGGCGTCGCGCCCGAGGATGTGACCAGCGAGATGCGCGCCAAGGTCAAGGCCATGTCCTACGGCCTGGTGTACGGACTGAGCTCGTTTGGGTTATCCAAGCAGCTGAACATCTCGGTGGACGAGGCCCGGACGCTGATGAAGGACTACTTCTCCCGGTTCGGCGCCGTCCGCGACTATCTGCGCGGCGTGGTGGACCAGGCCAGAGTTGACGGGTTCACCTCGACGATCGAAGGCCGCCGCCGGTACCTGCCGGACCTGGCCAGCGACAACCGGCAGCTGCGCGAGATGTCGGAGCGGGCGGCCCTTAACGCGCCGATCCAAGGTTCCGCCGCTGACATCATCAAGAAGGCGATGCTCGGCGTCGCCCAAGAGCTGGAAAGCCAGGGGCTGAAGTCCCGGATGCTGCTGCAGGTCCACGATGAACTGGTGCTGGAAGTGGCGCCGGGGGAGCGGGAGCAGGTGGAGCAGTTGGTGCGGGCCCAGATGGGCGGTGCCGCGGACTTGTCCGTGCCGCTGGATGTTTCGGTGGGCGTGGGCGCCAACTGGCAGGAGGCCGGCCACTAGCCGGTCCGTTTCATTCGGGTGTGGCGAGGTGGCCGAGCAGGCCGCCCTCGGCCAGGTACGCCGTGACGGAAGCCGCAATGGCTTCGGCCGCGAGCAGCGATACCAAAACCACCAGTTGGATGAGGCCGGCGTCGAGCGGCGATGCACCCCCTAGCACCAGGCCGACGAACGCTCCGGGCAAGGTGACCGTGCCAACCGTGCGGGTTTGGTCCAACGCCGGCAACAGCGCCTCGGCTGCCACCGGCCGGGCCACGAGCAATCTGGCCGCACGGCCCCGTAGCCCAAGGGCCAGCCCGGCTTCGACTTCCCCCGACCGCGCCTGCAGCTCTTGGCTCAGCCGCCGGCCGGCCAGATTCGTGGCGGTCATCGAACCACCGATCAGCTGGCCCACCACGGCCACCAAGGCTAAGGGCTGCGGCGGCAGAACCCCGGTTAACAACATCAAACCGACAACCGGCACAGTCCCGGCGGCAATGGGGAGCGCCGCCCGCCAGACGGCTGTGTCACCGATGCGGCGTGCGGCGGTCCACGAGGCCATGGCCAGCATCAGCAGCAGGAAGGCTGCGGCCAGCCAGCCGGACCTGCCTAGCTGGGAAATGACGACGGCGACGATGGCCAGCTGGGCAAGTGCCCTGGTCCCGGCCAACAGGACCTGCCTGATGGGTATCCCCAGCACGGTCCGTCCGACGGTGGCGGCAACGCCCAGCAGGGCAACCAGCAGAACCCAGACAACGGGACCGGTGTTCAGCAGCGTTGAATGATCCGGCACCTGCCCAGTCTTGCACCTCGGGCTTGTCGGCGCGGCGCCTGCGGAGCACGATGTGCTCTGGCGGAGCGGCGCACTGGCAGCTAGGCTCACAAACCGTGATCACCCGCATGCAGGACACCCGCCACGACCTCCGCATTGAGCGGTTTGCCGCCGGACTGGACGGCGAAGCGCCGGACGCCAGGACGCTCGGCTGGTTCGAGGCTGTCAGCTTCGGCTTCTACGACAAGAAGCCGGATCCGGTTGACGTCGCCGCGTACAGCAAGGCCTACGGCACCGACCGGCGGGTCCTCTGGGGTGCCTATGACGATTCGCCGCGCCCCGGCGTGTGGGACAACCAGGTGCCCGTGGCCACCTACGCCACCATGGTTAACACCCTGAATGTTGGCGGCGGGCGGCTGATGGACGCACATCTCATCACCGCCGTGACCGTCCGGGCAACGCACCGCCGCCGCGGGCTGCTGCGGCGGATGATCACCGACGACCTGAAGCAGGCGGCCGACCGTGGGCTGGCGATGGCGGCGCTGACGGCTTCCGAGGCCACCATCTACGGCCGGTTCGGCTTCGGTGCCGCCACGTTCACTCGTGAGGTGGAGATCGACGTCAGGGAGCGGTTCGGCCTGCGGGCCCCGGCGACCGGCACAATGGAGCTGGCCGAGCCGGCTTCGCTCCAGCAGTTGGCGCCGGAATTGTTCAACCGGTTCCACGCCCGCGTTCCGGGTTCCATTGGCCGCCAGGCCAGCTACGCCCTGCGCGTCTCGGGCCGCTGGAGCCAAGACAGTGCGTCGGAGGACAAGTCGGTGCGCACGGCGGTCCATTACGACGGCGATGGTCGTCCGGACGGCTACGTCAGCTATCGCTTCGCCGGCTGGGACAACAAGCCATACACCGTGAAAGTGATCGACCTGGTCGCCGCCAGCCAGGACGCCTATCTGGAACTATGGCGCTACCTAGGATCACTGGATCTGGTGGAGCGGATCCAGTTCCCGCTCTGCCCGGAGCAGGATCCGCTGGCCTGGGGCCTGACGGACAGCCGCGGCTACGAGGTGAAGGCGGCGGAGGACGTCCTGTGGCTGCGCGTGCTGGATCCGGTGACCGTCCTGCAAGCCCGCCCGTACGTTCACGACGGCGCCTGCACGCTGCGGATCAGCGATCCGTTGGACATCTGCGGCGGCGCCTACCGGCTCACCGTGAAGGACGGCCGCGGATCAGTCGACCGGCTGGCCGCGGACGCCGACGTCGACGCCGTGCTGCCGGTGGATTCGCTCGGCTCACTCTTCCTCGGCGCGGTCCGGGCCAGGACGCTGGCGGCGGCCGGGCACTTTTCCGGGGCATCGGCGGAGACGGTGGGCCGGCTGGACAGCCTGTTCGCCACGGACGCTCTTCCGTACTGCATCACCCATTTCATGCCGGCTTTGCCCGAATTGGGCTGACCGGCTAGACTTATTGGGCGCGTAATGCGTATGGAGAGCCCCTTCCATGGAGGGCAGGCTCCATTAGCTACACCAAAATACATCAGTCCGTTTCCGTAAACGGCAAGGCATCCCACGGGCAGCAGCGGTTGAGTGCTGTTGTGCGCCGGGAGGCAGGGCAGTCACGGAACTTTCGAAAACTATCCACATCGGAGCCCCTACTACATGACCATCACCTCCACCGAGAAGCCCGGTACCCCGCAGGTCGCCATCAACGACATCGGTACCGCTGAAGACTTCCTCGCAGCCGTCGACGCAACCATCAAGTACTTCAATGATGGCGATCTGGTCGAAGGCACTGTCGTCAAGGTTGACCGCGACGAAGTTCTGCTCGACATCGGTTACAAGACCGAAGGTGTCATCCCCTCCCGCGAGCTTTCCATCAAGCACGACGTCGACCCGGGCGATGTAGTCGCCGTCGGTGACGAGGTCGAAGCCCTGGTGCTGACCAAGGAAGACAAGGAAGGCCGCCTGATCCTGTCCAAGAAGCGTGCTCAGTACGAGCGCGCTTGGGGCGACATCGAGAAGGTCAAGGAAGAAGACGGCGTTGTTACCGGCACCGTCATCGAGGTTGTCAAGGGTGGCCTGATCCTCGACATCGGCCTGCGTGGCTTCCTGCCCGCCTCCTTGGTTGAAATGCGCCGTGTGCGCGACCTGGCTCCGTACATCGGCCAGCAGATCGAAGCGAAGATCATCGAGCTGGACAAGAACCGCAACAACGTGGTGCTGTCCCGCCGTGCATGGCTCGAGCAGACCCAGTCCGAGGTCCGCTCCACCTTCCTCAACAAGCTGGAGAAGGGACAGGTCCGTCCGGGCGTCGTCTCCTCGATCGTCAACTTCGGTGCCTTCGTGGACCTGGGTGGCGTCGACGGCCTGGTGCACGTCTCCGAGTTGTCCTGGAAGCACATCGACCACCCCTCCGAGGTCGTCGAGGTTGGCCAGGAAGTCACCGTCGAGGTGCTCGAGGTGGACCTGGACCGCGAGCGCGTGTCCCTGTCCCTGAAGGCCACTCAGGAAGATCCGTGGCAGACCTTCGCCCGCACCCATGCCCTGGGCCAGATCGTCCCGGGCAAGGTCACCAAGCTGGTTCCGTTCGGTGCGTTCGTTCGCGTCGAAGACGGCATCGAGGGCTTGGTCCACATCTCCGAGCTGGCCGTGCGCCACGTGGAGCTGGCCGAGCAGGTTGTCTCCGTCAATGACGAGGTCTTCGTGAAGGTCATCGACATCGACTTGGAGCGCCGCCGCATCTCGCTGTCGCTGAAGCAGGCCAACGAGGGTGTAGACCCCGAGGGCACCGAGTTCGATCCGGCTCTGTACGGCATGGCTGCCGAGTACGACGAGCAGGGCAACTACAAGTACCCGGAGGGCTTCGACCCGGAGACCAACGAGTGGCTCGAAGGCTACGAAGCACAGCGCGCCGCATGGGAGCAGCAGTACGCTGACGCCCAGGCTCGCTGGGAAGCGCACAAGAAGCAGGTTGCTGCTTCGCTGGCCGAGGAAGCCCAGGCTCCGGGCGAGTCCGAGGCCGCTCCGACCAGCTACTCCTCCGACGCCCCGGCGGCTCCGGCCTCCACCGGCGGCACCCTGGCTTCCGACGAAGCCTTGGCTGCACTGCGTGAGAAGCTGACCGGCGCGTAACACTGCGTCAACGGCGTCGGAACCATCCGGCGCTCAAGGAACCCCCGCACCTGTCAGATGCGGGGGTTCCTTGCTGTTGCGCCGGCTCGGCGGCGGTTAATTCGGGCAACTAGTTCTTCCTCCGCGCACCTCCGGGGCGTAGCATGAGCCCACCAGCGCCCGTCAGGACGCAGACTTCGGGGGAGTCAACATGGTCCGTGCAGGATCCGTTCCGCAGCGTTTCCAGAATTATCCTCATCACCGCACCAAGCTGTGGGCCGTCGCGCTGTGCGCAGCATTGGTCGGCGGCGTTGCCGCCTGTGCGGACGAGCCGCGGCCGCCGGTGCAGGTGGATACCCCGCCGGACCCGTCGTTCGTGCGGGAGGTGGTAAGGCCCAGTGGGCTGGCGCGGCATCTGGAGGCGTTGCAGGCGGCGGCGGATGCGAACGGCGGGAACCGGGCTGACGGCACCGGGGGGTACGAGGCGTCAGCGGCCTACGTCGAGGAGCAGTTGCGGGCGGCGGGGTACGAGCCTCGGCGGCAGGAGTTCAGCTATGGCCGGCGCAACCCCGTGGACGCGTTCAACATCCTGGCCGATACAGGCAGCGGCTCGGGAGGCGTGTTGGTGCTCGGCGCGCACCTGGACTCGGTCGAGGAGGGGCCCGGGCTCAACGACAACGGCAGCGGGGTGGCCGCGGTGCTCGAGGTCGCGCTCAGGCTCGCGGAGCAGGGTGCTGTGTCGCGGGATCGGATCCGGTTCGCGTTCTGGGGCGGCGAAGAGGACGGAATGCACGGCTCGGAGCACTACGTCGAGGAGCTCTCCGGCGCTGAGTCCGCCGCGCACGTCGCGTACCTGAACGTGGACGTGGTGGGCTCGCCGAACGGAGTGGTGTTCGTCTACGACGGCGACGGCTCGGACAGCGAGGAGGCCGGGCCCGAGGGGTCGGGCGCCGTCGAACAGGCGTTCGTGGACATCCTGCGCAGCGAGGGGGTTGAGGCGCTGCCGTTTGGGTTCATCGAGGATTCGGACTACGACGCTTTCGTGCAGGGCGGTATCCCGGCCGGGGGCCTGTTCACCGGTGACGCGGGGACCAAGAGCGAGGCCGAGGCGCTCACGTTCGGCGGGCAGGCCGGGGACCAGTACGACGAGTGCTACCACCAGGACTGCGACACCATCGACAATGTTGACATGGCCGTGCTGGAGCAGATGACCGAAACGCTCATCAGTGCGACCTTCTCGCTCGGCGGCATCGATGGCGGCCTCGCCACGGGTGCGGCAACGGAGCAGGGCGCCGGCTGAGCCGACGTGAAATCAGGCCTTCACGAGAGCCGGAGCCTCCTCGTTGGCGGTGCTGCGAGAGTCGAGATAGCGCTCGATGGTGACGGGACAGTTGCCAAGCACGCTGCCCTGCCCCCTACGGCGGAAGTTGATGACCTGGCCGGTTCGCCCGCAGCCGCAGGTGCCGGTCTCAACGTCGCCCAGGTCGTCGGTGAGAAGGAAGCCCGGGTAACTGGTGTTAATGGCGTCCAGGATGGCGATGGTGCCGGTGCTCCCCGCAGCGAGTTCCTTACCGACCTGACCGGGGTCCCGGATGGAGATGTAGCACCACGGCGGGACGTGCTTGCGATGCAGGTGGCATTCGACAGCGAGCATGTTTGACTCAATCATCCCGTACATGTCGCGCACGTTCCCCGGCCGTACGGCGAGCAGGTCGTGGCAGCGCTCCCAAAAGCCATCGGCAGGGAGGGCCTCGGCCGTGTGCCGCTTCCATCCGCCCAGAGTGATGATCATGCTGTACGGATCCAATCGCGCGCTGATCTTCTCCTGCTCGAGGAACCGGAGGAGCCGGCCGATAAGGAACGGCGGACCGATGATGTGCCGGGTCATATGGCCCTTCCACCGGTGCAAGTGCTCCAAAGCCGCCCTGGCGTCGAACGCCTGGTCGGCAACGAGGTAGGCGTGGTAGTCGAAGACGCTGTTCAGGATGTTGAAGTCCTTGAGCAGACCCATCTCTGAGGCTTCGGCGTCTGTTGGGTTCAAGAATAGGCCGGCGCCGCCGGATAAGTTGAAGAACTCCCGATAGGTCCCGATCAGGCCAACCAGCGCCCGAGTCATAGTCTCGCTGTTGCGGCGGGCGACGGACTGGACCCCGTGGGTTCCGCTGGAGCGGGTCTCGGTCTCGACGTCGGCCAGGGAGCAGCTGAGCAGCACCTGGGAGTCCGGACGCTTAAACATGCCGACCGGCAACAGGGGCAGGTCTTGCAGGTCATTGATGTCGCTGATCGCGGCGGGATCGACTCCCAATGCGTCACATTGGGCACGGTAGAAGCCGTTTCTGGCCTGATGGTAGATCGCGGCGTCCCGAAGGACATCTGTGACCGATTGAGCCCAGTCATCAGGGGACTGGACGTGTGCCTGGGACACATTCCCCAGCATCTGCGCTAACGAGAGCATTGTGTTACTCCTCGGTGGGTGCGAATCGATGAACGTGGTTGGCCGCCGGGTCAGCCGTACCTACGCAGTTCGGAAAAGAAGTCCTCGACCACTTGCAGCTGCCCCCTGCTGGCAAGTTCGTCGTAGACGTACTTGCCGACCGCCAGGTCGAGCACGCCTAGGCCGAACGGTGAGAACACCACGGGGCGGTCGTCCGCCGGTGAGACCTTTCCTTCCATGACGTCGGCCAAGGTGCCGTCGACGAAGTCCCGGTGGCCGACCATCTGCTCCGCGAGGTGCGCCGACGTGCCGGCTTTCAAGCAGTGGTCGACGTCGTCGAGGATGTTGGTGGACGCCAACAGGATCTCCGGGGCCAGATCGCGCAGGGATACGTGCAGCACCAGCGGGTTGTGCGCGAACCACGTGGGGTCTTGCACGTGCGGCTGGCCCGCCACCGTGGCGAACACGACGAGGTCGCTGCTTCTGATCAGCTGTTCGGGGCCGTCGTGCACGGTCACCCGGGCTCGGGTGCCGCTGCGTTCAAGATAGCCCTTGAAACCCTCCGCGCTCTCGGCCGAGAGGTCGAACACCCCGATCTCGTCGAAGGACCAGTCGGTCGCGTTCAAAAAGGTGTGGATGTAGCGGGCGATGAGGCCGACGCCGAAGAACCCGATGCGCCGGGGGCGCCCGCGGCCGCGGCTGAGCCAGTCCGCAGCGGCGGCGGCCGATGCAGCAGTCCTGGAGGCGCTGATGATGGAGCTCTCCATGCACGCGAAGGGGTAGCCCGTCGCCCGGTCGTTGAGGATCAACACCGCCGAGGCACGCGGAATCCCCGACGCCACGTTGTCCGGGAAGCTGGAGACCCATTTGATGCCGTCAACCTCCACCTCTCCGCCGACCGAGGCGGGCAGAGCGATGATGCGCGAGGTGGGCCGGTCCGGGAAGCGCAGGAAGTAGGACGGGGGGTTCACCGAGTCTCCGGCTGCATGCACCCGGTAGGTCTGCTCGACCAGCTCGACCACCTGCTTCTCCCGCCCCTGGAGCACCTGCTGCACCTGGGCCCCTGCAATGACCGCGAAAGGCGGAACGGTCTTCGGGCCGGAGGCCTCTGTGACCGGGGGAGTGGCAAACTCTGTCATGGTGCACCGTCCTGGGTGTGGGTATCGAGATCGAAGATGTTGCGCGGCTCGGCCATGCCGACGAGGATCTCCCGAGGTCCCTCGTACGCCTCGCGGCTGTGGGCCATGCGGACGTTGTCGACCAGCATGAGATCTCCCGGTTCCCAAGGGGTTCGAAGGGTGTGTGCCTCGTAGATCTCGTTCAGGAGGGCGACGATGTCCTCGCCGATCGGCTCGCCGTTGCCGAAGCGGGTGTTGAACGGCAGACCGTCGGGACCGTAGACGTCCACCAGGTACTCCCGCACCTCGGGCGCGATCGTCCATTCGTTCAGGAACGCGACCTGATTGAACCAACAGCGTTGGCCGGTCGCCGGGTGCCGAACCACGGCAGGGCGCCGTTGCCTGGTCCGCAGCTCCCCGTCTGGCTGCCACTCGAACTCGATCTCGTGCGCGCGGCAGTAGCTCTCGACGTCGGCGCGGTCGGAGACCCCGAACGCCTCTTCGTAGGAGGCGCCGATGTCCTCGTTGTAGCTGCGGGCGAGCAGCCACCCCTCGCTTTCGAAGCGCCGGACGATGTCCGTGGGTATGGCGTCGAGCACGGCGCTGGCGTCCGCCACACCGGTCACCCCACCGACGCTGGGTGCCCGTAGGCAGGCGAAGAGCATCAGACCGGGGAACTCGAGCGCATAGCTGAGCTCCTGATGCATGCACATCGGCTGGTTCGCGGGCCAGGTGAGGGATGAGTACACGCCGTCCAAGTAGGGCTGCCGGGTGGCGAAGGCCTCCCGGTCCGGCATGAGGCCGCCGGAGACCAGCCGCTGGAAAGCATCGGCTACTTCGGCCGGATCACGGAGGCCCAAGCCGCGGACCAGTACTGCGCCTTGATCATCCACGGCCGCACGCAGCGCCTCACGGTTCTGTTCGGCCCACAGCACGGGGTCGTGGCCGTACTCGACGGTGAGCATCGGCGTCCGGCCGGCTTGGCGTTCCACGTCGAATTGGATCCTGGGTGATTGAGACGACATCAGAGGTCCTTTCCTTTCACGGGTAGCGGGTGGGAGTGGCCAACCTGTCCTGCCGCAGGCGCCATGGAGTGGGGCTCCGCGCCGGCTTCCGCCGGATGCGG
The DNA here is from genome assembly GCF_040684925.1 of Arthrobacter sp. NPDC089319. Classification (NCBI taxonomy): domain Bacteria; kingdom Bacillati; phylum Actinomycetota; class Actinomycetes; order Micrococcales; family Micrococcaceae; genus Arthrobacter; species Arthrobacter sp. NPDC089319. The sequence continues at coordinate 219,132 of NZ_JBFBGZ010000007.1, forward strand.
GGCGGGCGGAACAGTAAGGTCCGCCAGCGACGCGGCCTCGAGCAGAGTTGCCAGGTCGGCCAGGACGGGTGTCTGCATGATGTCCTTGATCGACACAGCGCGCTTGAGCAGGACGGCGAGCTTCACCGCGGACAGCGAGGTGCCGCCCAGCGCAAAGAACGAATCCTGTCCGCCGATCCGGCCTGCCGGGAGGCCGAGCACCGTCGCCCATGCCTCGGCGAGCCGCTGCTCGGTGGCCGAGAGGGCTTCCGTGACAGCGCCGGCCTCGGGAACGACCTCCCGCGCCATACGCGTCAATGCCTTCCGATCGATCTTCCCGTTGCCGGTCAGGGGCAGGCTCTCTTGCCATCTGTAGGCCGACGGCACCATGTAGACCGGCAGCCGCGCGGCCAGCTCGTTGCGAATTTCGTCGATCTCGAGCGACTCGTTGCCGGAGTAGAACGCCACCAAGAACTTGGACTGCCCGGCGCCCTCACCGACGACGACGGCGCCGTCGCGGACGCCGGGAACCCGCAACAGCGCGTTCTCAATGTCGCCGATCTCGATGCGGAACCCGGAGATCTTGACCTGGTTGTCCCGCCGGCCCAAGTACACCAGCTTGCCGTCCGGGGACCAGCGGCCGTAGTCGCCCGCACGGTAGAGCCGCGCCCCGTCCGCGAAGGGGTCGGTGGAGTACACCTGCGCCGTCCGCTCCGGATCGTTGATGTAGCCTCGGCCCACACAGACCCCGGAGAAGGCAATCTCGCCCGGCGCCCCGAGCGGCACGAGCCGCTGCCGCTCGTCGAGGATGTGGATCCGGACGTTAGCGATCGGCGGGCCCAATGGCACGGAGTCGCCTGCGGGCGCCGCGCTCATCACCTCGTGGTTCGTGTCGTCCGAGGTCTCCGTCAATCCATACGCGTTGACCAGTTTGACGTTCGGCATCACCTCGAACCAGCGGTGGACCAGCTCACGTTTCAGGGCCTCGCCGGTCGCCGATACGCAGCGGAGGTGCGGCAGGGCACGGGGATTGCCGCCCAAATACGCCACTACGGCATCAAGATACGACGGGACGACCTGGAAGACCGCCACCGAACCCCGGTCCACCGTGTCGACGAACCGTTCGACGTCGAGGATGCGGTCCTGCCCGACGATGAGTGTGCGGCCGCCGACGAGCAGGGCCGAGACCAGTTGCCACAGCGAGATGTCGAAGCATTGGGGGGCGCTCTGCGCGACGACGTCGCCGGCGCCGATCCCCAGGTCCTCGATCTTGGCGTACAGGTGGTTCACCATCCCGTCGTGCTCGCACATCGCCCCCTTCGGTTCGCCCGTGGAGCCCGAGGTGAAGTAGACGTAGGCGAGTTGGTCTGGACGCACGTCCACGCCGAGGTCGTCGTCGGTGTGCCCCTCGGCCTCGACGTCCTCGAACAGGAGCTTGGTCAATGCAGGCATCCCGTCGAGTGCCTCGTCGAGCGTCGTGGTGCTGCCACTTTCGGTCAGCACTACCCGGCAGCCGGCCCGGGTGAGCGTTCTGGCGATTCGGTCGGCCGGGAAGTGCGGTTCGATCGGCAGGTAGGCACCGCCGGCCTTGAGGATGCCAACGACGGCGGCCATCCACTCCAGGTCCCTTTCGGCGACCACTGCCACGATGTCCTCCGCTTGAAGACCGTGCGCGTGCAGGGAGCGGGCGATCCGGTTGGCGCGGGCGTTCAGCTCCTCGTACGTCCACTCGCGCTCATCCTGGACAGCCGCGATGCGCTCGGGATGCTGCCGGACACGGTCCTCGAACAGCTCATGGAAGCGCCGCTGGGGCCGGGGCCGCTCGGGTCCGGCCAGCTGTTCCAGTTGCAGCCGCCGCTCGTCGGGATCGACCAGGTCGGCGTCGTCGGGGTCCGCCTCGGGGTCGGCGACCAGATGGCGGAGTGCATTCAGATGATAGCCAGCGATCCGGAGGGCTGCGTCCTCGTCGAGGACGTCGCGCCGGTAGTCCAGGCACAACGCGTCGCCACCCGCGGCGTCGCGAATGGACACGCCCAGGACGAGGCCCTCCGGCAGGTCGGGATCGTCGGCCGGGACGGCGTCGAATACCACCTCGTAGCTTGGCGCGGCCGCCTCGTAACCCGCCTGCCCGCGGCCGGATTGCCCCGCGTCGGCCTGGGCCTCCCGCAAGTGCACCGCGGAGACCAAAGCCCGCCATGACCTTTGTCCCAGATCGACTTCGCAGGCCCAGGTGCCGGACGCGTACCTGCAGCCAGTGGTGACCTCCGTTTCGCCGGACAGCGCCTGAAGCACCCTTGCGTGTGCCGCCAGCCAGATGGATGTCGGGGACGCGTCCAGCGTCCGGGCTAGTGTCCGCACGGCGTGCCGCAGGTCCTCCGGAACCGCCACTTCTACCCGCCCCTGACCCGGCCGGCGGTCCTGCGTCCACCGGGGAATCGCCGTCGGTGCGGCGCCGGCGGGGGCGATCCGGTCGCTGCCCAATCCCGACGGGTGGTCGGTGACGGTTCGGCAGGTCAGCGCTGAGGGGGTGGTCATGGCACAGGCCTTTCCAATGCGACGGGGGACGTGGCGGTGGCAAGGGCCTCTTCGGCCGGATTGCCACCCCACAGGGTTCCCCGAGGGATAGTCGTCCCCTTCATGACGAAGGAGTCGGCGGCGACAGCGGCACCGTCTTCAATGGTCACGCCGTAGTGGACGAAGGCTGCGACGCCGAGCGTGACATCGTCTCCGATGACGTTGTAGTCGGACTTGAACATCCCGTCCTCTTGGGAATGGGACTGGATACCGGTGCCGTTGTTCATCGTGCAGCGGGAGCCTATGGTCACCAGGGACCGTTCGACGATCCCCAGGCCGTCGTCGAAGACCCGGGAGCCGATCCGAACGCCCAGCAAACGCCAGATCAGCGGTTTGAACGGTGTTCCGTTGAAGACAGCCAGGTACCGGCTCTGGGCCTGCAGCTTCCAGTACCGCTCGTGCCACCAGAAGTAGGGGTTGTAGATGGAGCACAACTGGGGCCGCAGCCGCCGGAACCCTGTCGCAACGTGCTGGAGGCCGATGGGGACCAGCACGCCGAGCACGAGCATCACGACGAACGACGCACTGAGCGCAAGGAAACCGAATTGGTCGGTCAGCTCAAGGCCGGCGAACATCACCAGCAGGGCCACCGTGGCGTTGAACCACCGCGCCAGCATCAGGAGCGCCATGGTGCGCAGGTTGTGGCCGTTCTTGGCCGCCAGGTCCCGGCGCAGCTCGGTGCGGCTCCTCTGCTCCTCGGGCAGGGTGTCCCGCAGCACGGAGCGGGGGATCTCGAAGGCCGGCGATCCGAGCAGGCCCACGTCCTGGCGCACCGGTCCGTCGACCGGGACCATGACCTTCGTCGCGAGCAGACAGTTGTCCCCGGTCTTGGCTTCGGCGGGGTACAGAACGGCGTTGCCCAGGAAGTTGCGGGCACCAATCGCCACCCCACTGATCTTGAACGAGGTTGCCGAGTAGTCCGTGTTCATGAATGACACCCCGTCGGCGATCATGGTGCCGGTGCCGATGGTCGAAAGGAACGGGTTGTCGTGCTTGAACCCCGTGCCGAAATTCGAGCCGGTTTGTTGGACCTGTGGCTGGCGGTACCCGATGGCCCGCACGTAGTTCACGACGTAGGAGCTGTCGCCGAACAACTGCCCGAGCATGGGACTGTTCGTCATCTTGCCCACCGTGCGTGCCGCCGCGTCACGCAGCCCGAACAGCGGATATACCCTGTCGGGCTTCAGTGCGAGTTGGAGCAGTTGCGGCACGGTGGTGATGAGGACCAGCGCCACGATCGTTCCACCGATGATGCCCAGGCCGGCGTAGGCGGCGGCGTCGGCGTAGAAGATCCAGTTGTTGAACGCCCACTCGTGCGTCGCCAGAAGGGCCGCGACGTTCGGGTCCGCCAGGATAACCAGCGTGATCACCAGTCCCCACATGGTGCGGCCCAGCCCGACCGTGCCCAGCAGCTGGGAAACGGCGAACCATCCCCGGCGCCACGGCCGGTAGGGTGTCGGCTCGACCGTGGCGTAGTCCGCAGCCCCGGGCCGGCCTGGCGAACCGTGCCACCGCTCGCCGTCGGGCACGGTTTGGCCGGTGTAGAGCGTGGACCGGTGGCCCAGCTGCGAGCGGTCACCCATCGCCGTGTCGATGTCCAGGACACTGCCCTCGCCAATGATCACGTCCCGGCCCAGCGTCACCCCACCCAACTGGATGACGCCGCCGTGGGCACGGTATCCGTTGAGCATGGCGTCCTTGCGGATCACCGTGCCCTCCCCGATCGTCAGCAGGTCGGTGCAGATCGGCAGCCGGTTGGTCATGATCATCACGTTGCGGCCAACCTTCGCCCCCATGGCCCTCAAGTAGAAGGTCGTCAGCGGTGAACCGGCCATCAGCGAGAGCGGAGAGGTGCGCATCAGTGCCTTGACCAGCCAGAACCGGAAGTAGGCCAGACTCCAGATGCGGATCTCCTTGGGCTGGAAGCGCCCGATGAAAATCCACTTGGCGATCACCGGCAGGATGCACATGACGACGAACGTCGCAGCGGTGTAGGCGATAGATCGCAGGTAGAGCTCCCAGAAGGGCGTTCCATGGCTCACCCAGTCGTGGTTACCCGACGACGCGTCCGGGAACAACCACAGGTACCCCACGACCATGATGAAGCCGGCGAATACGCAGTAGCCGATGTAGACGAGTACCTGCAGGGCGCCGCAGGCGACGTACTCCCACGTCCGCGCGTCCATGGGCGGCGGCGTGGCCGGCACGGAGGCCACGGTGGGCGAGGGCTCCGGGTCTTTCTCCTGCTGCGGAAGAACCTGCAAGGCCGCTGCCAACGCGGAGATATTCGGGTTGCTGTAGATCTCCTTCATGGAGATCTGAGGGAGGTCCGGCTGCTTGCGCACGCGGGCGCAGAACTGCGCCATCACCAGCGAGTCCGCGCCCAGATCATGGAAGAAGTCGGCATCCGCCGGCACCTGCTCGATGTTCAGCACGCCGGCAAGCACTTCGGCCAGCCGGTCCTGCACCTGCATCGTTGCCGATGCATCTTCCGCCGGCGCAAGGGCCGCGGCCAGCGCAGTGATCGTTGGGTTCTGGTAAATGTCCTTGATGGACACGGCTGGCAGGTCCGGCTGCTTGCGTACGCGGGCGCAGAACTGCGCCATGACCAGCGAGTCAGCGCCCAGATCGTTGAAGAAGTTGGCGTCCACCGGCACCTGCTCGATGCCGAGCACGCCGGACAGCACCTCCGCCAACCGGTCCTGCACCTGTCCCTGCCCCGTCGCCGGCGGCTCTTCCGCCGGTGCCAGGGCCGCGGCCAGCGCCGAGATAGTGGGGTGCTGGTAGATGTCCTTGATCGACACCGCTGGAAGGTCCGGCTGCTTGCGCACGCGGGCGCAGAACTGCGCCATCACCAGCGAGTCCGCGCCCAGCTCCAGGAAGAAGTTGGCGTCCACCGGGACATCGTCCTTCTGAACGACCGATGCGAGAAGTTCCGCCAGCCGGCGCTCCAGGGCAACGCCCGCGCCCGTGGCCAGCGGAGACCCCTTCAGGTCGTCTACGGGCAGTTTCACTGCACAAAGCTCCTTAGTGAGGCGGTGGCGACGGAATCGGCCACGGGTGCCGTGTTCCGACGTCCCGATGCCGGCTCGGACCGTCGGTCCGGGGCCACCGTCATTTCGGCGGTGGCGAGCGCTTCGGCCCCGAAGTGGTCGAGCACCCAGTCCGGGTCGTAGACGGTTTCCAAGTATGGGCGGCCCAAGTCCGGCGAGATGGCCACCGCCGTGGCGTCCTGGGCGTCGTGTTCGGCAAGCCAGGACAAGGCGCCGTGGACCACAGTCCCGGTGGAACCGCCGAGCATGAACCCGCCCGCCGCGAGGCGGTGGCAGGCACGCACCGTGTCCAGCTCCTCGACCATCACCACGTCATCGATGAAGGACTCGTCGAGCTGCGGCGGCCGCACGCTCATGCCGAGGCCGGGGATCAGGCGGGTGGCCGGCTGGCCACCGAACGAGACCGATCCCACGGCGTCGACCGCGACGATCCGGACATCGGGCCGGTGCTCGCGGAAGTACTTCGCGCAACCCATCAGGGTTCCCGTTGTCCCGGCTCCCACGAACAGCACGTCCAGTTCGGGGAACTGATCGGAGATCTCGGGGGCGGTCCAGCGGTAATGCGCTCCCCAGTTGCCGGGATTGGAGTACTGGTTGAGCCAGATGTACCGCTCGTCGGACGCGCACAGGTCCCGGACGTGGTTGAGCCGGGCCCCGAGGAATCCGTCGACGGGATCCGGTTCGGTCACCAGGTCCACCTGTGCCCCGAGCGACTCCATGACTTGCCGGGTCGCCGGGTTGCAGCGCGGATCGATCACGCACACGAAGCGGTATCCCTTGCTGGCGGCGATCATGCTGAGCGCAACGCCGAGGTTCCCCGAAGAGGACTCAATGAGGGTGGAGTCTGGGCCGATCAGCCCCTCCCGTTCGGCGCGCTCGACCATTTCCCGCGCGGGCTTGAGCTTGATCGAGCCGGCGAAGTTGAAGCCCTCGATCTTCAGGTAGAGGCGGCGGCCTAGCATCCCTTCCAAGTCGACGAACAGACTCTGTTCGTTAAACAGGTGCGGATCCTTAATGATCGGCATGGTATCCCTCGTTCCCCTGACATGAGCTTTGTCACGAGGGTCGCCACAGAATGGCGGGTCGGATCAGTGAGCATCGCTGTTCTCCCCAAGAACCCCATGAAGCTGCAAGTTTGCAATGCCCTTTCAGTGAACCTCCAGCCCCGTTATCGCGCCGTTATTGCGCCGTTATTGGCACACGTTCCAGCTCATCGAGATCTGGGCCCGGGGAAGCGGCTTGCGACCCGCGGCCGCGGCGCCTGTCTTGGTGGTTTCCGCGGCCGCTTCGCCCTCGAGCCATCAAAAAAACGGGACACTGCACTACGGTGTGGGAAAGCCCCGCGGCAGGCCATTGGCCGGATTGGAGACACATCATGCCGGAAGAAGTGGACGTCCACGCCCTGCAACAAGCCACGGTGTGGGACAACGCAGACCGGAAACTGGGAGTGGTGGGCCAGGTGCACCAGGACCCGGTCACCGGAACCATCCAGTGGATCACGGTGGGCCTGGGTCTGGCGGACAGCCGGGAAAAGTTCGTGCCGGTCGACGGGGCGCGGATTGATCAACACGACGTCTTCGTCGCCTACAGCCACAACATCATCAAAGACTCGCCCTCGCCGGCGGCCGCCGAAGGCCTGACCCCTGAGGAAGAGGCGGAGCTGCGCCGCTACTACGGCACCGAGCGCTAAGCCGCGTCAGTCCCTGGTGCTGACGGTGACCGTGAATTTAGGGTTGCGCGCCACTTGCCGGGTGGGCCCCACCAACCGGTTCAACGCCGGCTTGTAGGCCAAATGGCTGTTCCACACCGTCCACAGTTCCCCGCCGGGGGCGAGGACGCGGCCGGCGTCGGCGAAGAGTTTCAGGGCAATGCCGGCATGGACGGTGTTGCCCATATGGAACGGCGGATTGAGCACAATCAGCTGTTCGGAAGCGGCGGGCAGCGAGGACAGGGCATCATCCCGCCGCACCTCCACCCGGTCGGCAACCGCATTCGCCTCGGCCGTGGCACGCGTTGATCTGACCGCGGAAGCCGACTGGTCCATGGCCAGCACCCGCATTCCGCCGTGCGCCAAGGCCAGATAGGCGGCGATCGTGCCATTGCCGCAACCAAGATCCACCGCCCGCTCGGCCTGCCGGGCACCGTTGAGCAAGGGGAGCAGGAACCGCGTGCCCGGGTCCACCTTGGGTCCGCCAAAGGTGCCGCCGAAGGCGACCAGCCGCAGCGGAGCCGGGAGGCCGACGTCGTGCTCTTCGGTGCGAGGGAAGCGCCCGTCCGCCGACGGCAGCGGACCGGAGGCGGTGAGGATCCTTGCTTTCTGCCGCGCCAGGCCTGCAGTCACGGAGGAGAACGATGTGGCCAGCACGGAGTTCATGGCGGTGCTCATGTGCTTGACCCGGCCGCCGGCCAGCACCGTGACATCGGGGGAAGCCGCCGCGGCGATGCAGCCGGCGATCTCTTCCAGTTCGTCGAGCGAGCGCGGCAGCTGAAGAAGCACCAGCCGGACGCCGTCAAAAGCGTCGGGCTCTAACAGGTGGTGGCGGTAGCCCGCCAACCCCAGCCGGGAGGCGTTGCTGTCCAGCGCGCGCTCCGCGCTGAGGGCGTCCTGCACCACGTGGACGCCCTGCAGACCGGCAGCGGCCATGGCCAGCGTCAGCGCGCCATAGTGGTCGTTAACCACCGCGATCCGGCTTCCCTCCAGACCGGCGAGCAGCGGCCGGGCGGTGTCCAGCAGGAGTTTGTCGGCCGCGTCGTGAGCGAACAGGTTGTCCGCTTCCACATCCGGCCAGCGCCGGAGCACGGCAAAGTCGAAGGTCGGCTGGAGGCTTCCGGCGTCGGCGGTGTCGTCGCGGTGTTCAGCCAAGGTCCACCCACTCCGTCCCCAGCTCAATGGGCGCGGGACCGCCCGAGGTCAGCGCTGCCAGTTGGTCCTTGAACCGGTCGATGACATCAGGCTGGTCTTCCAGGGCGAGCCGGATCCGCACGTCGGCGGCACCATAGTCGCTGCCCAGCACAACGGTCCCCGACGCCCGCAGGTCATTCTCCAAGCGGCCCGCGTCAGCGTGCATGGTCGGCGCCGCCAACAACCGCATCCGGCGCCGCCGCACCATTTCGGCAGTGCCAACGGCCTGCGACACCGATTCAGAATAGGCCCGCACCAGTCCGCCGGCGCCGAGCAGAATCCCGCCGAAGTAACGCACGACGACGGCGGCGACGTCGCTTAGGTCCGTCACCCCGGGTGCCGTCTCACGTTTGAGCAGGGCTTCCAACATGGGGATGCCGGCCGTGCCGGAGGGCTCGCCGTCGTCGTTGGAACGCTGGACGGCACGATCGGGGCCCAGCACGAAGGCGCTGCAATGGTGCCTGGCGTCGTGGAATTCGCGGCGCAGATCCGTCACCAGGCTCCGGGCCTCTTCCTCGGTCTCTGCACGGCGCAGCACGGTGATGAATCGCGAGCGTTTTATCTCGATCTCGTGGCGGTGTTCGCCGGCAATGGTGGTGTAGCTGCTGGCGTTGGACTCAGGGGGCACATCCTCCAGCCTAATCGCCTTCTGGAGGGCCGGAGCCTGGCTTCGACGAACGGCGCCCTGTTGCCCACGCGCCCCTTGTCCGGCCGGCCGGACCGTGCTTAGTCTGGCGAAAGGTGGGCCGCCCGAACCGGCGCGGCTGCCCCGGCAACGAAGGGTAAAGCTATGGCGAAGAACCAGCCCGAATTCAATCGGCGCATCCAGGACGAGCAGGACCATGGTCCGGGCACGGACAAGACCGACGCGGAACGGGTGTCGGCCGACCAGGGTGCCTCGGCCAATCCCGATCCCGAGAACCAGAACATCACCGGGCTGGAACCCGGTGGCGGCGTTCCGCCCGGCGAAACGCCGCCCGCCGAGGATCAGATGAGCGCAGACCAAGGGCACGAGGAATAGCCCGGACCGCCACATTCCGGTGACGGCCCAGCCTGGCCTGCTGGCTAGACTGAGGTCGTGCTGAGAATCGGACTGACAGGTGGAATTGCCGCTGGAAAATCGCTGGCTGCCCTGCGGCTGGCGGAACTCGGCGCCACTCTGGTCGATGCCGACGCGATCGCCCGCGAAGTGGTGGAGCCAGGCACCGACGGCCTGCTGGCCGTCGTCGAAGCCTTCGGCCCGGAGATCCTGGACCCCGAGGGCTGGCTGAACCGACCGGCGCTGGGCGCCCTGGTGTTCAATGATCCATCCCAACGCGAACGCCTGAACGCGATTGTGCACCCGCTGGTCCGCGCGCGGGCGGCCGAGCTGGCAGCCGCCGCAGGCGAAGGCGGAATCCTTGTCCAGGACATCCCGCTGCTGGTGGAAACCGGGCAGAGCCCTACCTTCCACCTGGTCCTGGTCATCGACGCGCCCGAAGAAGAGCGGCTGCGGCGCATGGTTGAAGACCGCGGCATGACCGAGGCGGACGCTCGTTCCCGGATGGCCGCACAGGCCTCTTCTGCCGACCGCAGGGCCGCCGCCGACGTGGTGCTGGACAACACCGGCACCCGCGAGCAATTGCTGGCCTCGCTGGACCTCCTTTGGGAGGAGCGGCTGGTGCCCTTCAACCAGAATCTGCTGGCCGGCAGGCTGGCACCGCGCACCGGGCCACCGGTGCTGCTGGATCCGCAGCCGCAATGGCCGGCGCAGGCAGCCCTGCTCGCCGAACGCATCAGGCGCACCGATCCGCGGATTGTGGCGGTTGACCACATTGGATCAACCGCCGTTCCGGGCCTGCCGGCCAAGGACGTGCTGGACCTGCAGGTCACGATGGCCAGCATGGCGGACGCCGATTCCGCCGCCGAGGAACTGGCCGCGGCGGGCTTCCCTCGTTGGCCCGGCAGTTGGCGCGACACCGCGAAACCGCAGCATCCGGAGCCGGGGGACTGGGCCAAGCGGCTGCACGGAAATGCCGATCCGGGCCGGCCCGTCAATGTTCATATCCGGGCGGCGGGCTCGCCGGGTTGGCGCTTTGCCTTGCTGTTCAGGGACTGGCTCCGGGCCGACCCGGGCGCGGCCGAGGCCTACCTGGCCGAGAAGCGGCGGCTGGCCGGCCTGCATGCCTCCGACGCATCCGCTGGCCGCTACGCACGGGCAAAGGAAGACTGGTTCAGCCAGGTGGCGGACCCGCAGATGAATCGGTGGGCCGAGGCCACCGGATGGAAGCCGCCCGCCCTCGGCGGATAGCTTCGGCGGATAACCCCGGCGCGGCTCGTCGCCGGCCCGGCGTCTCAGCCGGACGGAGGGGTGAACTGGCTGGCGGTAAAGACGGCTCCGAACGGGTCGCTGATCACCGCCTCCCGCGTCCAGTCCGTGTCGGTCCGGTCAAGTACCTTCCCGCCGAGGCGTTCGGCGGCGAGCGCTGTCGCATCGCGGTCCGCGACGGCGAACGCCACGTGCCAATGCGGTGCCTCACCAGGGCTCAAGTCCGTGAGCCAGCCGATGGCGTCGGCGAATCCCGGGGGAGCAGCGATATCCGACTGGCGCTCGTGAATGTCCGGATCACTGGTCGCCTGCAAGTGGTCGCCATAGCCGGGAACACGAATCATGCTGCCAAAGCCGACGTCGTCGAACTGCCAGCTGAAAACCTGTCCGTAGAAGTCCGAGGCTGCGGCAGGATCGGCGGTATGCAGGTCGCTGAAGTTCCACGCTCCCGGCACGTTGACGATCTGGGCACCCGGCCGGCGCCTCGCCTGCCAGAGCCGGAACAAGATGCCGGCCGGATCGGCACAGAACGTGGCGCGGCCGCCTTCCCCGGCATCCGCCGGGCCGGAGAGCACCCGTCCGCCCGCGGCGCGGATCCTGTCTGCCGCAGCATCGGAATCATCGACCGCCACGTACGTGTTCCATGTGGGTTCGGCGTCGCCGGCCGCGCCTTCGCCAAGGCCGGCGACGTCGCGCCCGTCCAACTGGGCAATCACGTAGCGCGGGGAGACATCCGGCGGCGTCGCGTCGGCGAAGGTCCAGCCGAACAGACCGCCGTAGAAGTCCTTGGCCTTCTCAATGTCCTGAGGTTCAACGTCGATCCACGACGTCACGCCCTCGGGGTAGCTCCGGACCGGGTCCATGGTGTGCCTTCCGGTGGTGGTCGAGTGCAAGGACAGATCTACCGCACGCTGCCGTGAGCGGCAACGGTAGACGGCCGGTGCGCGGAGCGGAGGGACCGATTAGGCCCAGAGCGATTCAGGACCCACGCTGACCGGAATCGGGTCTACGGTTAATCGCATGAGTCTTGCGCAGGATATCAATCGCGTCGTAGCGCCCTTCGAGGTGGTCAGTGAATTCCAGCCTGCCGGCGACCAGCCGACGGCGATCAAGGAGCTGACCGAACGGATCCAGGCCGGGGAGAAGGACGTGGTGCTGCTCGGCGCCACCGGCACCGGCAAGTCCGCCACCACCGCCTGGCTGGTGGAACAGGTCCAGCGGCCCACTCTGGTGATGGTGCAGAACAAAACGCTGGCTGCCCAGCTGGCCAACGAGTTCCGCGAGCTGCTGCCGAACAATGCCGTGGAGTACTTCGTTTCCTACTACGACTACTACCAGCCGGAAGCCTACGTGGCCCAGACAGATACGTTCATTGAGAAGGACTCCTCCATCAACGAGGAAGTCGAACGTCTGCGCCACTCGGCCACCAACGCGCTGCTGACCCGGCGCGATGTCATCGTGGTTGCCACCGTGTCCTGCATCTACGGTCTGGGCACGCCGGAAGAATACATTGCCGGCATGGTCACGCTCCGTAAGGGCGCCGAAATGAACCGGGACGACATGCTGCGCCGGTTCGTCGCCATGCAATACGCCCGCAACGACGTCGACTTCCACCGGGGCACATTCCGGGTCCGCGGCGACACCGTGGAGATCATCCCCATGTACGAGGAACTGGCAGTACGGATCGAGTTCTTCGGCGACGAGATCGAGCAGATCCAGACGCTGCATCCGGTCACCGGGGAGATCATCCGCGATGAGACGGAAATGTACGTTTTCCCGGCGTCGCACTATGTGGCCGGCGAGGACCGGATGAGCCGGGCGGTCAGGGACATTGAGGATGAACTGCGCGACCGGCTGCAGGTGCTGGAGTCGCAGAACAAGCTGGTGGAGGCGCAGCGGCTGCGGATGCGCACCACCTACGACCTGGAAATGATGCAGCAGATGGGGTTCTGCAACGGCATCGAAAACTACTCGCGGCATATCGACGGCCGCGGTCCGGGCACGGCGCCGCACTGCCTGCTGGATTATTTCCCGGATGATTTCCTGCTGGTGATCGACGAATCGCACGTCACCGTGCCGCAGATCGGCGCAATGTACGAAGGCGATATGTCCCGCAAGCGTAATCTCGTGGACTACGGTTTCCGCCTGCCGTCAGCGATGGACAACCGGCCGTTGAAATGGGACGAGTTCCTGGAGCGGATCGGACAGACGGTCTACCTGTCGGCCACGCCCGGCAAGTACGAGCTGTCCAAGTCCGACGGCTATGTTCAGCAGATCATCCGGCCCACGGGCCTGGTGGATCCCGAAGTGATCGTCAAACCGACCAAGGGCCAGATCGACGACCTGCTGGGCGAGATCAACGCACGGGTGGAGCGGAACGAACGCGTCCTGGTCACCACGCTGACCAAGCGGATGGCCGAGGACCTGACCGACTACCTCAACGAGCACGGCGTGAAGGTGCAGTACCTGCACTCGGACGTGGACACGCTGCGCCGCGTGGAACTGCTCCGGGAACTGCGGATGGGCACCTTCGACGTCCTGGTGGGCATCAACCTGCTGCGCGAGGGCCTGGACCTGCCCGAAGTCTCGTTGGTGGCCATCCTCGATGCGGACAAGGAAGGCTTCCTGCGCAGCAGCACGTCGCTGATCCAGACCATCGGCCGTGCCGCCCGCAACGTCTCCGGCCAGGTGCACATGTACGCGGACAAGATCACGGACTCGATGGCCAACGCCATCGAGGAGACCAACCGGCGCCGTGAGATCCAGGTGGCCCACAACAAGAAGCACGGTGTGGACCCGCAGCCGCTGCGCAAGCGGATCGCGGACATCACCGACCAGTTGGCCCGCGAAGATGCCGACACCCAGCAGTTGCTGAAGGACTTCGACTATGGCAAGGGCAAACGCGGGATCTCCGCGGCCGTGTCGAAGGACAAGATCCGCCGCGACGGGCTGGCCGCAGCGCCGGCCGAAGATTTGGGCGAGCTGATCGCGCAGATGACCGAGCAGATGCACGCCGCGGCGGCGGAACTGCAGTTCGAGCTGGCCGCCCGGCTGCGTGACGAGGTCTCCGACCTGAAGAAGGACCTGCGGCAGATGCGCGCCGCCGGCCACGCCTGATGCGGAGTTGTCCGCCGGTGCAGAGCGGGTGGCAGGGACGACGACGGCGGTACGCACCGCCGTCGTTGTCCTGCCTTGCGCTACACTTGACCGAGCGTAGGGGAGTATCCCGAACACTGTGAACGTCAACACGCGGGGCATCGAAGCCCCGCCGGGCGCAGTGGCCTGGCCGATCAGGGCAGGCGGAGAGACTTGCGGCGAACACTCGCACCCGCGCACCGCACGCGCGCGGCATCTTCTGTGAAAGGCAAGGTTCCGTGTCGGACCAATTATCGCTGCCCTTTGAGATCACCTCGTTTGTGGTCCTGGGCGTCATCCTGCTGTTTGACCTTCTCTACGTGGTCAAGCGGCCGCACGAACCCTCCATGAAGGAAGCCGGACTCTGGGTGGGCTTCTACGTCACCCTGGCCCTGATCTTCGCCGGCATGCTGTTCTGGCAGGCCGGGCCGGACTACGGCCAAGAGTTCGTCGCAGGCTGGATCACCGAGTACAGCCTCAGCGTGGACAACCTGTTCGTCTTCATCATCATCATGGCCAGGTTCTCCGTGCCGCGGAAATACCAGCAGGAAGTGCTGATGTTCGGCATCATCATTGCCCTGATCCTTCGCGGTATCTTCATCCTGCTGGGTGCCACCGTGATTGCGCACTTCAGCTGGGTCTTCTACATCTTCGGCGCCTTCCTGCTCTGGACCGCCTGGAAGCAGGCCACCGACTCCGGCGAAGACGAGGAAGAAGGGTCCGAGTCCGGGCTGGTGGCCCGGTTGACCAAGAAGCTTCCGGTCAGCGAGCACTACGACGGCAACAAGCTGCGGACCACGGTGGATGGCAAGCGCCTGTTCACCCCGATGGTCATGGTCTTCATTACCATCGGCATGACCGACCTGCTGTTCGCGGTCGACTCCATCCCGGCGATCTTCGGCCTGACCCAGAGCGCCTTCATCGTCTTCACCGCGAACATCTTCGCGCTGATGGGCCTACGCCAGCTCTACTTCCTGCTCGGCGGACTGATGGACCGGTTGGTCTACCTGAAGCACGGCCTGTCCGTGATCCTGGCCTTCATCGGCGTAAAGCTGATCTTCCACGCACTGCATGAGAACGAGCTGCCGTTCATCAACGGCGGCCAGCACATCGAGTGGATCCCGGAGATCAGCACCGGCCTGTCCTTGGCCGTGATCATCGGCACGCTGGTGGTCGCCACGGTTGCCAGCCTGCTCAGCCCGGCCGGCCGCCAGGCTGCCATCGACGCGCGGCTGGAAAAGGACGCAGAACGGGCCAAGTCCGACTCGGAGTAACACCCGCATCACCGGTTCTCCGTCGACTAGGCTCGGCGTGTGACTGAACAAAGCAACGCGGCGCTGAACGCAGACCCTCGCACGAGGGCCGTCCAGCGCCGCGTTGTCGTTTCCCTGTCCCTGGCACAGCTTTTCAGCGGCCTGGGCCACGGGGCGGGCCTGGCCATCGGCTCACTGCTTGCGGTAGAGCTGAGCGGCAGCGAGGCGCTGGCAGGTACGTCCACCATGGCGATTTCGCTGGCCGCCGCGCTGGCCGCCCTGCCGTTGGCCGCTGCCGCCGCGCGCTCAGGACGCCGGCGCGCGCTGGTCACCGGCCTACTGCTGGCACTGCTCGGTTCGGCACTGATGGCTCTCGCGCCGGTCACCGGGTCCTTTGCGGTGCTGCTGGTCGGCTCGGCCCTGCTGGGCGTCGGCAACGCAGCCAACCTGCAGGCACGCTTTGCCGCGGTGGACCTTGCCGAGCCCCAGCACCGCGGCCGGGATCTGGCCTTTGTCGTCTGGTCCATCACCGTGGGCGCAGTCGCGGGGCCGAACCTGATCCGGCCAGGCGCCGAGCTGGGCGCCGCACTCGGGTTGCCGGAATCGTCCGGGCCCTTCCTGTTCTCGATGGCCGGCATGGCCATCGGCGCCACGCTGCTGCTGGTGGGGCTGCGGCCCGATCCGCTGCGCTATGCGCGCTCACACGGCACCGGCCCGGGCGAATCCCGCCCGGTCCAACGCCGCGGAACGCTGCGCACCGGTCTGGCAGCAGTGCGCCAGCATCCGATGGCTATGCTCGCGCTGGCCGCGGTAGTGGGCGCGCACCTGGTGATGGTGGCGGTCATGTCCATGACGCCGGTTCACCTGCAGGAGCTGGACCAGGCGGGCGGACACCAGCACAGCCAGACCGACACGTTCGCGATCATCGGCTTCACCATTTCCCTGCATATGGCCGGGATGTATGCGCTCTCGCCGCTGATGGGCTGGCTGACCGACCGCCTCGGCCGCACCCGGACCATCATGGTTGGGCAGCTGATGCTGCTGGCCGCCGCCGCCCTGGCCGGCGTGGGGCAGCAGGACACCTGGCTGGTGGGGGCCGGATTGGTGTTGCTGGGCCTGGGCTGGTCCGCCTCGGTGATTGCCGGATCCACGCTGTTGGCGGAGTCGGTCCCGAGTCGGGGCGAGTCCCCGCCCAGGGGTTGTCCGACACACTGATGGGCGCGGCCGGGGCCTTGGGTGCCGCCTTCTCCGGACCGGTGCTGGCCGCTCTGGGATTCGCGGGCCTGAACGCGGCGGCGGCAGTCGTCGCCGTGGTCCTGCTGGGTGCCGCCTCCGCTGCCTGGCGGCGGGATGTTCGTGCGGGAGCCGCCGGCTAGTTCCGGACCAAGCCGAGCAGCCGGGCGAAAATGGCTTCGCCGTCGTCGGCAATGCCGTCATGATGGAACTGATCGGTCTCCCAGACCTGGAGCCCGTTGACCTGGCCGGCCGTCTCCAGCGACAGCCCGCGCTCTACGTAGATATCGTCGCGGTACACGGCCGCTGCCGCCGGGATGGTGTTCCGGGCCAGTCGGGCCGTGTCATAGAGGGCGGGCCAGTCGGACTTGGCTGCCAGCAGCTCGGCGACCTCACTGAGCGGGACCAGCGCCGGGTCCTGCTCGAAGTACCAGGGGTAGATCATCTCACCGGTCAGCAGCGGCTCCGCGGCTTCCGGGGCAAACTGCGGGAAATCCTGAAGGACGCGCCACGCAGCCCAGCCGGTGGCCTCGCCCTGCGCATAGATCGACTCGTGCATCAGCGCATACAACGGGTTGGCCGCCCGGCTGACCAGGGCGGCAACCTGCTCCACGAAGGAATCCGAGAGCCGCTGGCCGGCCGGAGTCTGTACGAAGGCCTCTTCCAGCAGGTAGTGCAGCGCATTCACCCGAGTGTTGCCGCCCAGGAACTGCCCGGCCATCTGGAAGCGGCCGGTGGTCAGCCGCTCGCCGGAGGGCAGGTACTCCGGCACCGCGTCCAGATGCCGTGCGACGGCGGTGACCCGCTCACGGTCCTTCGGGTAGCGGTCGAAGTACTCCCGGTTGCGTGCCTCCACGCGGGGAAAGGTGGCACGGTAGACCTGGTCTGCGCCTCCCGCCAGCGGAGCCAGGCCGCCGGTGATCAGGACTTCCTGCAGGCCCTCCGGGGCGAGCGACAGGTAGGTCAGGGCGCAGAAACCGCCGTAGCTTTGGCCGAAGATGCTCCACGGACCGCTGCCGAGCTGCCGGCGGATCAGTTCGGCGTCCCGGACAATAGAGTCCGCACGGAAATGCGTCAGGAAATCGGCCTGCTCCGCGGCGCCTCCGCGCAGCGGCAAGGTCTGCCGGTTCACCGGAGCGGACAGGCCGGTGCCGCGCTGGTCCAACATCAGGATCCGGAAGGACTTGGCCGCTTCCTTCATCCAGCCGCTCAGCGAGGTGACCCGGTTGCCGCGGCCGCCCGGCCCGCCCTGCAGGAACAGCAGCCAGGGCAGCCGGGAGGCCGCGTCGTCGTCGTGCTCCAAGGATGAATACCCCCGGGCAAAGACCTCCAGCGTTTCGCCGCCGGGATCGGCATGGTCCAGCGGGACGGTGAAGAAATGCTCAGTTGTCCGCATCCCGCGGAGGCGGTACGCGCCGGCCACCCGGTGCGGCTGCCCGGTCACAGGGACACTCGATCCGCCGTTCCGAAGGCGGACAGGGCGTCGCCAGTCAGCCGGAACGTTGACCATTCCTCCTGCGGGCGGGCGCCCAGGCTGCGGTAGAAATCGATGGACGGGCTGTTCCAGTTCAGCACCGCCCACTCCACCCGGGCGTAGCCGGACTCCACCGCGTGGCTGGCCAACGTCTGCAACAGGGCCTTGCCGTACCCGCGGCCGCGGGCCTCAGGCCGGACGTAGAGGTCCTCCAGATAAATGCCGTGGACGCCCTCCCAGGTGGAGAAATTCCGGAACCAGAGCGCAAAACCCTGCACGCCGCCGTCGTCTTCGGCGACGTGTGCGAACACCGACGGCTGAGCCGAGAACAGCGCATCACGCAGCTGGTCCGGTGTGGTCTTGACCGCGTCCGGCTCCTTTTCATAGACCGCGAGATCGTGGATCAATTCGAGGATGACGGGGACATCGGCTTCTTCGGCAGGGCGGATCGTCGACATGTTCTGAGCCTATCGTCCGGAAGCAGGCCCCGTTGGTAGGGGCGGTCCATCGACGGGACGTTGGGGAAATTCGTTGATGACTTCGCTGCGCTGGTGGCACTGGCACAACAGGCACAGCAGGCCACGGGCCGCGGGGAGAACCTCCTGGACCGGCTGGGCACGTGCCTGGAAACCGATGTCCGTGACCTGCCCACGGTCGTGGAGGAGATCCCGGCGCATCGATTGGCGGACGCCGGCATCATCTTGGCCGCCTTCGCCGCCGACGACCCGGCGAGCGGACTGATTGGAACCGGCGGCGGCGATCAACGCCACCACAGGTCGCTGAGCGACATCCTCCAACACGCTTCGCAGTACGGAGGCTTCCCGGTAGGACAGCCGGACTACACCAACCTGGCCGTCGGACCCGCGCAGCAGCGGCAGTCGCTGGTCCTCCGCATGCAGCGAGCTGCAACTGGAGCCGGACGAAACCTAGGCGCCAGCTGCCGCGACCGTTACGGCTTGAGCACCACCTTGATACAGCCGTCGTCCTTCTTTTGGAACTTCTCGTACATCGCCGGTGCGTCGCTGAGTGCAGCGGTATGCGTGACCAGGTCGCCGATACCCAGTGGATCGGAGGAATCGGCGGCCAGCGGCATCAGGTCGTCGATCCAGCGGCGGACATTGCACTGTCCCATCCGCAGCGTTACCTGTTTGTCGAAGAGGGTCAGCATCGGCATCGGGTCGGCCTCTCCGGCGTAGACCCCGGACAGCGAGATGGTGCCGCCGCGGGCCACGGCGTCGATTGCTGTGTGCAGCACCGACAGGCGGTCCAGGCCTGCCGTCGACATCAACTTCTTGGCGACGGCGTCGGGCAACAGACCGACGGCGAACTGCGCCGTGGCCGCTGCCGGCGCCCCGTGCGCTTCCATTCCAACCGCGTCAATCACCGATTCGGGGCCGCGGCCCCGGGTTGCGTCGCGCAGTTCGTCGGCAACGGTCGAACCCCAGGCCAGGGTCTCGATGCCGTGCCGGCGGGCCATTTCCAGCCGCTCGGGAATGAGATCGACACCGATCACGCGGTGGCCCAGATGCCGGCCGATCCGGGCGGCGAACTGCCCAACCGGGCCCAGACCGAAGACGGCCAGCGTGCCGCCGTCCGGGATCTGGGCATAATCCACCGCCTGCCACGCGGTGGGCAGAATGTCCGAGAGGAACAGGTACTGCTCATCCGGCGCCTGGCTGTCCTCGATCTTGATGGGACCGTAGTCCGCGTGCGGGACACGCAGGAACTCTGCCTGGCCGCCCGGCACTGAACCATAGAGCTCCGTATAGCCAAACAGCGCTGCGCCCGAACCCTTGTCCCGGACCTGCGTGGTTTCGCACTGGGACTGCAGGCCGCGGCTGCACATATGGCAGCGCCCGCAGGCGATGTTGAAGGGGACCACTACCCGGTCGCCGGGCTTGAGCCCCGGTACCGCGCCTCCGGCCTCCTCGACGATGCCCATCGGTTCGTGGCCCAGCACATCGCCCGCGGCCAGGAACGGGCCCAGCAGTTCATAGAGATGCAAATCGGAGCCGCAGATGGCGGTGGAAGTGACCCTGATGATGGCGTCGGTGGGTTCCTGCAGAACCGGGTCCGGTACCTCCTCCACGCTGAGCTTCCGCTTGCCTTGCCAGGTCAGTGCTTTCATCGGTGGTGCTCCCGTCGTTTCCGTGGGGTCGTGTTCGAGGACGTGGTGGTCAGACCGGGCTGGGGAACCTGTCCCAGACCCGGTGCGTGGCCAACAGGTCGGCGAGCGAGTCCACGACTTCGCCGGGGCCGCCGCGGACGATCCCGGGGGCATCGGCGTCAACTCCTGCTGCGGTCAAGACCTCGGCGCCGGAACCGCAAACTCCCAAGGCTTTGGCATGCCGGTAGGCTTCCGAGGCCAGCAGGACCAGCCGGGGATCCACGGCCCCGGAAACCGGGGGAGCGGCGGTCTTGGCGTCGGTGCCCGGAGTGTCCGCCCCGCCCGATCCCGCCCCGGTGCAGAAAATGATGGCGTCGAATTCGGTGGACCGGGCGGTGAGGTAGCTGCGCTGGGCGGGGAGGCCCCCGTCAATCGGGCCGCCGGTGGGTGCCACAATCAGCGGCTGCATGCCGGCGGCGGTAACCGCATCCTTCAGCCCGGCCACCAACTGCCCATCGCTTCCAGCATCGACGACGAGGCCGATCATCCGACCGTCGACGGGCCACGTCTTGCCGACCTGCGAAACGGCCGGGCTGGCCATCTGCTCGGCCGGTGGCTGGTCGGCTTCCGGAACGGGGAGACCCAGCCCGGCAGCCACGCCCGCGCAGAGCGAGGCATCGATGTTGGCGAGGGCCTTCAGCTGGCGTTCGCGGACCGCAGTTTCATAGCACTTACCCAGTTCAAAGGTGTACGCGCCGATCACATGTTCCTGCTCTACCGGACTGAGGCTGCGGTAGAACAGAGTGGCCTGGCTGAAATGGTCGTCGAAAGATGCCGGCTGCTCGCGGACCTTGGCGCCGGCGGGCAGGGCTTGCGGGACATCGATGAACGCGCCGGCGTCGGCGCCGGCGTGGAACGGGCAGCCGCCGTCGAGCGAGTTCGGCCGGTAGGGTGCCACGCCGGCATGGTCTGCAGTCTGGTGCATGCCGTCGCGGAACATATCGTTGAGCGGTGCATGCGGCCGGTTGATCGGCAGCTGGGCGAAGTTGGGGCCGCCCAGCCGGCTGATCTGCGTATCCAGGTAGGAGAACAGCCGGGCCTGCAGCAGGGCATCGTTGGTGACATCGATGCCGGAGACCAAGTGCCCGGGGTGGAAGGCCACCTGCTCCGTCTCGGCGAAGTAGTTCCGCGGATTGGCGTTCAGCGTCATCCGTCCAATGGTCTGGACCGGTGCCAGCTCTTCGGGGATCATCTTGGTGGGGTCCAGCAGGTCGATTCCCTCGAACGTCTCGTCCTCGGTGTCCGGAAACACCTGCAGGCCCAGTTCCCACTCGGGGAAGTGGCCGGCCTCAATGGCGTCGGCCAGATCACGGCGGTGGAAGTCCGGGTCCATGCCATTGATCAGCTGGGCCTCTTCCCAGACCAGCGAATGGACACCCAGTTTCGGCTTCCAATGGAACTTGACCAGCACGGTGCTGCCCTCGGCGTTGATCAGCCGGAAGGTGTGGACTCCGAAGCCCTCCATCATGCGGTAGGAGCGTGGGATGCCCCGATCCGCCATGAACCAGATGGTGTGTGCCTGTGCCTCGGTGTGCAGCGAAACGAAGTCCCAGAACGTGTCGTGGGCGCTCTGCGCCTGGGGTATTTCCCGGTCCGGGTGGGGCTTGACCGCGTGCACCACATCGGGGAACTTGATCCCGTCCTGAATGAAGAAGACCGGGATGTTGTTGGCGACCAGATCGAAGGTGCCATCCTCGGTGTAGAACTTGGTGGCAAAACCGCGCGTGTCACGGACCGTGTCCGCTGATCCGCGCGAACCGACCACCGTGGAGAACCTGACAAACACGGGTGTCTTAACACCGGGCGCCAGGAAGCCGGCCCGGGTGATGTCGGCTGCCGTTCCGTACGACTCGAAGACACCGTGGGCGCCGGCACCCCGGGCGTGCACCACTCGTTCGGGGATGCGTTCGTGGTCAAAATGGGTGATCTTCTCGCGCAGGTGGTGGTCCTGCAGCAGGGTGGGGCCGCGCCGGCCTGCCTTCAGCGAGTGATCGGTGTCGCTCAGGCGGGCACCCTGCGCCGTGGTCAGGTAGCTGCCCGCCTGCGTCCGCGAATCATCGGCGGCCTCGGTGCGCCTGCCGGTCGGCGAGACCTGGTCGGCGCCGCGCTGGTCGGGTTTGGGCGGCAACGGCTCGCGCGGGGTCGTGGGCTCCTGGACCTCGGGCGGCACGGAGCCTGGGGCGCCGGGCGTGCGGTCGGCGGGGTTCGGGCGGTCGGCGGGATCAGGCACAGTTGCTCCTCTGGATGCGGCTGCTGGCCTTGGGGGCAAGCGTCGGCTCAAAATAAGGTAAGTGTGCTTATCACCCTAGGTGGGGGTCGTGGGGGCCCGCAAGGGGCGGAGTGGCTGCGGGCCCCGGCGGGCGATGAATCCCATTCGCTCCGAAGGAGTCCGCGAACAGTCCGTCTGCCGTCCGGCTCAGGCTCCGCCGACGGGGCCGACGTCGAGAATCCTGACCGACGCGGATCCGGTTTCGTTGCTGGCGGCCAGGTCCACCTCGGCGCTGATGCCCCAGTCCCGGTTGCCGGCCGGGTCATCGAAGATCTGCCGCAGCTTCCAGAGGGCCGGCTGCTCCTCGATGATCAGCAGCGCGGGCCCACGTGCGTCCGGCCCGGTGCCGATGTCGTCGTATTCCTCGAAGTAGGCGTCCATCGCGTCGGCCCAACGGTCGGCGTCCCAGCCTGCCTCGGCGTCCAGGGCGCCCAGCTCTTCTTCCTGCTCGTCGGCAAAAAACTCTACCCGGCGGAACAGCTCGTTCCGTACCATCACGCGGAAGGCCCTGATGTTATCGGTCAGCTTTGGCGGCTCCTTGGTGAGCACCGATTCGGCGGCATGTTCGGCGGCCAGGTCGGCTGCGCCCTTGCCCGCGGCCAGTTCTTCCCATTCGTCCAGCAGGCTGGAGTCCACCTGGCGCACCAGTTCCCCCAGCCACGCGATGATGTCCGCCAGGTCTTCGCGCAGCGCGTCCGCAGGCACCGTCTGGCGCAGGGCCTTGTAGCCGTCGGTCAGGTAGCGGAGGACAATCCCTTCGCTCCGGGCCAGGCCGTAGAACTGCACAAATTCGGCAAAGTTCATCGCCCGTTCGTACATGTCCCGGATGACCGATTTCGGCGCGAGTTCAAAATCTCCCAGCCACGGGGCTCCGTGCCGGTAGGTCTCGAAGGCCGCCTCAAGCAACTCGGCCAGCGGCCGCGGATAGGTGACTTCGTCCAGCAGGGCCATCCGCTGGTCGTACTCGATTCCGTCAGCTTTCATGGCGGCCACCGCTTCGCCGCGGGCCTTCTTTTCCTGGGCCGAGAGGATCTGGCGGGGTTTCTCCAGCGTGGCCTCGATGACCGAGACCACGTCCAGGGAGTAGCCGCCGCCGTCGGGATCCAGCAGGTCCAGGCTGGCCACGGCGAACGGAGAGAGCGGCTGGTTCAGGGCGAAGTTCGGCTGCAGGTCCACCTT
This sequence comes from Arthrobacter sp. NPDC089319, assembly GCF_040684925.1. Lineage (NCBI taxonomy): Bacteria > Bacillati > Actinomycetota > Actinomycetes > Micrococcales > Micrococcaceae > Arthrobacter > Arthrobacter sp. NPDC089319. Next base: position 242,658 of record NZ_JBFBGZ010000007.1, read on the forward strand.
CAGCCGGACTAGATGCCCGTTCTCATCTGGGGCGTCCAGCCGTTCCACCAGCCCGGAAACCACCAGCTCCCGGTAGATGCCCAGTGCCTTCTTGATCAGCTTGAGCTGCGAAGCGCGCGTTTCGTGGTTGTGGGTCAGCAGCCGCTTGGCGGCGGCGAACGGGTCGCCGGGCCGCTCCAGGACGTTCAGCAGCATCGCATGGCTGATCGTGAAGCTGGAGGTCAGCGGTTCGGGATCGCTCTCCACCAGCTTGTGGAAGGTCGGTTCCCCCCAGCTCACAAAGCCGGTCGGCGGCTTCTTCTTCACCACCTGGCGCAGCTTTTTCTGGTCGTCGCCAAACTTCGCCACGGCCTTGGCCATCGCCTTGGTGTTCTCCACCACGTGTTCCGGGGCCTGCACGACGACGGTGCCCGCCGTATCGTAGCCGGCACGCCCTGCGCGCCCGGCGATCTGGTGGAACTCCCGCGCGTTGAGCAGGCGGGTGCGCACGCCGTCGTACTTGCTCAACGCAGTGAGCAGCACGGTGCGGATGGGCACGTTGATGCCCACGCCCAAGGTGTCCGTCCCGCAGATGACCTTGAGCAAACCGGCCTGGGCCAGTTGCTCCACCAGCCGGCGGTATTTGGGCAGCATGCCCGCGTGGTGGACGCCGATGCCGTGCCGGACCAGGCGGTTGAGCGTCTTGCCGAAGCCGGCCGCAAAGCGGAAGCCGGAGATCAGCTCGGCAATGCGGTCCTTCTCCTCCCGGGTGCAGACATTGACGCTCATCAGGTTCTGGGCGCGCTCGATGGCCTCCAGTTGGCTGAAGTGCACCACATAGACCGGAACCTGCTTGGTGGACAGCAGTTCCTCCAGCGATTCCTGCACGCTGGTCTGCACGTAGTAGTAGTGCAGCGGAATCGGGCGCTCCGCGGAACTCACGGTCATTGTCGTCCGGCCGGTCAGGTCGGTCAGTTCCTTCTCGAACCGGGTGACGTCGCCCAGCGTGGCGGACATCAGCAGGAACTGAGCTTGGGGCAGTTCGAGCAGCGGGACCTGCCACGCCCAACCGCGCTGCGGATCAGAGTAGTAGTGGAACTCATCCATGATCACCGTGCCGAGGTTCGCCGCGGAGCCTTCGCGCAGTGCGATGTTGGCCAGAATCTCGGCGGTGCAGCAGATGATTGGAGCATCCTGGTTGACCGCCGAGTCGCCGGTGACCATGCCGACGTTCTCCGGTCCGAAAATGTCGCACAAGGCGAAGAACTTTTCCGACACCAGCGCCTTGATCGGGGCCGTGTAGTAGCTGACGGACCCGGTGGACATGGCATGGAAGTGGGCGGCGATCGCCACCATCGACTTTCCGGACCCGGTGGGGGTGGCCAGGATGACGTTGTTTCCGGTGACCAGCTCCATGACGGCTTCGTCCTGGGCAGGGTAAAGCGACAGGCCGCGGGCTTCGACCCACTCGGTGAACCAGGTGTAGACGTCGTCGGGATCTGAGGCGGTGCCGGTGTCCGGCAGGAGTTGGAGAAGATTCATGTTCTCTCCAGCTTAGGCGGTGCCGGAGCGGCACCATGAGGGGCACCGGGTGTCGTCATCCGTGGCGTAACGTACTGCCCATGCACTGGGACCCGCAGAAGTACGTTGAGTACGCCGACCACCGCAACCGTCCGTTCTTCGACCTGACCGGCCGTATTGCTGCCACCGAGCCGGCCGTGGTGGTGGATCTGGGCTGCGGCCCCGGCAACCTGACCGCCGCGCTCGCCGACCGCTGGCCGGGCGCCACGGTCACGGGGGTTGATTCCTCGGCGGAGATGATCCGTCAGGCCAGGCAGCGGAACAATCCGGTCAACGCGGAGTTTATGTCCGGGGATATCCGCGACTGGACGGCGCCGGACGGGCTGGATGTGCTGGTCTCCAACGCCGCACTCCAGTGGGTGCCTGGACACCAAGACCTGATGCGTTCGTGGCTGCGCGCCATGAAGCCCGGTGCGTGGCTGGCCGTCCAAGTGCCGGGGAACTTTGCTGCGCCGTCGCACGCGCTCATGCGGACGCTGGCAGGCGCACCGCACTGGCACCGTCGGTTGGACGGGGTGCTCCGGCATGAGGACGCGGTGTCCGAACCGCAGGACTACCTGCAGTTGCTGTTGGACGAAGGCTGTGAGGCCGACGTCTGGGAGAGCACCTACCAGCAATTGCTGCACGGCCCGGATCCGGTCCTGGAATGGGTCCGGGGCACCGGGCTGCGTCCGGTCCTGGCGGCCTTGCCGGCCGCCGAAGCGGCCAAGTTCGAATCCGAGTACGCCACGCTGCTGCGTGACGCCTACCCGGAGACCGAACATGGCACCGTCTTCGGCTTCCGCAGGATCTTCGCGGTGGGGCGCAAGCTCGGCTGAGGCTCACGGCGCCCAAGCTTCAGGGCGTGGGCGTCCCGCCGTTGACGTTCAGGGTTTCGCCGGACACGTAGCTTGACTCCGGCGAGGCCAGATAGACGTAGGCCGGAGCGAGTTCAGTGGGTTGACCCGCGCGGCCCAACGGCACGTTCTTGCCGAACTCGGGCAGCTTGTCCTTGGGCTGTCCTTCGCTGACCTGCAGCGGAGTCCAGAAGGGCCCCGGGGCCACCGCGTTGACCCGGATGCCACGGCTGGCCAACTGCTGGGCCAAGCCCTTGGTGAAGTTGTTGATGGCGGCCTTAGTGGAGGCGTAGTCCAGCAGGAAAGGCGACGGGTTGTAGGCCTGTACCGACGTGGTGTTGATGATCGTCGAACCGGGCTGCATGTGCGGCACCGCCGCCTTGGTGATCCAGAAGATGGCGAAGATGTTCGTCTTGAAGGTGTCCTCGAACTGCTCGTCGCTGATGTCTTCGATCTGTTCGACGGCGATCTGCCGCCCGGCATTGTTGACCAGAATATCCAGGCCACCTAGTTGCTCCACCGCCTTGGCTACCAGATCCCGGGAGGCGGCGGCATCCGAAATGTCGCCCGGCAGCAGCACCGCCTTCCGCCCCTCTTTCTCAATCACGGACGCGATGTGCTGGGCGTCCGATTCTTCAGCCGGCAGGTAGGAGAGGGCGACGTCGGCGCCTTCCCGGGCGAAGCCGATGGCAACGGCTGCACCGATGCCGGAGTCGGCCCCGGTGATGAGGGCCTTGCGGCCGGTCAGCCTGCCGGTGCCGCGGTATGACTCTTCGCCTCGGTCGGTCTTCGGTTCCAATTCCTTATCCAGCCCGGGCTCCGGCTGGCTCTGCTTCGGCGGCGAGATGCTGGGGTAGCGGTCAACGGGATTCTGGAACGTGTACTGATCGGACGTCATGTGGGGCTCCTTCTGGCGGCCGGTTCCGGAGGCATCCGGCAGCAATGGCTGCGCTGAAGCGGAACGGAGTGGTCCGGACGGCCAATATGGTCAGTATGCTGATCGTGATGCCACCCTACGCCGTCGGGCATTTGACCGCATAGCCCGGCAAGCGGAACCGGACGGCGCCGGCTGGACCGTAGCAACAGGAAACCGCAGTAACAGGAAAGGGCGCTGCCATGGCTCCGGATGACCTGAAACCCCTCCCGGCCGGCTGGCACCGGGCGCTGGTCCTGATGGCACATCCTGATGATCCGGAGTATGGGATCGCCGCCGCTGTCGCCGAATGGATCGGACAGGGAAAGGACGTCGCGTACGTCTTGGCGACCAGGGGAGAGGCCGGCATTGCCGGGCTGCCTCCCCGCGAGGCCGGACCCCTGCGCGAACAAGAACAGCGGGCCGCCTGCCGGGCGGTGGGGGTTGAGAAAGTGTCGTTCCTGGACTATCCGGACGGCCGACTCGAGGAAACGCTCCAGTTGCGCCGCGACCTGGCACGCGAGATCAGGACCTTTCGGCCGGACGTGGTGGTGACACTGAACCATCGAGATGCCTGGGGCCCGGGGGCGTGGAATTCGCAGGACCACCAGGTCATGGGCCGGTCGGTCCTCAATGCGGTGGCGGATGCCGGCAATGAATGGATCTTCCCGGAGTTGGCGGCGCAAGGTCATCGGCCGCACACCGTTTCGTTCACTGCGGTTGCCTCCACCCGGCCCACGCACTATCTGGACGTCGGCCAGCATGCGTTGGACTCTGCGCTGCGCTCGCTGACGGCGCACCGCCGCTATCTGGAGGCGCTGAGCGACCGGCCCGTGGAGGAACAGGCGGCCGAACAGCTCGCGCTGGTGACCGGCGGCAGGCCGCGAATAGCCTTCGAATTGTTCGGGCTGTAGCAGGAGCGTGAAGGTTTCCGGCATCAATTCGCGGAAAAGGTCAGCAAGCTTTGTACTTTGCGTGAGGCGAGGTAGTCTGGCTGCACCTGTTGAAAACCTGAACCGAAAGAGGTGCTGTCATGGGTATGGGCGATAAGTTCGATGCTGCGAAAGACAAGGTCACGGGCAAGGTAAACGAAGCCGTCGGCGACGCGACCGATGACAAGTCGCGCGAGATGAAGGGCAAGGCCCAGCAGGTCGAGGGCGAAGCCAAAGACAAGCTGGCCGATGCCAAGGCCCATCTGAACGAGGACGCCGACCGGGCCACCGATGACACCGAGGGTGGCGGCAGGCGCTAAGCGTTTTGCCGACTCGGAAGCCTCCGCGGACTACTGGTCCGCGGAGGCTTCCGGCGTCAAGAGGCAGACCTCGTGTTGGCTGTGGACGATGAAAGACCCTGATGCCGGGTCGCACCCCATTCCTCATTCCTATTGACAGGACCCGCAATGACGACCGAACAACTGCCCGAGGCGTATGCCCGCTACGTGGCCGGGCTGGAGCACAGCCAGGCTGACGCCATCCTCCCGGTGCTGAGGCAATCTGCTGCGGACGGGGAGCGGGGCGTGCTGGTGCGATTCCTTCCGAACGAAGTCCAGGCCATGGCGTCCGAGGATGTCCCATTCGGGACCATCAGGGAAGAACGTTACGACGATTAGAACCCGGCTCCAGTCGGACGTTTTCGGGTAGGGAGGGCTGCAGTAAGCCGCGCTTTTGCGTTCCACTGGCGTGACGACCCAAAAGATAGCCCTGCGATGTTCCGTGATTCATTGCCGCAGGGCAGAAGCGCTTGTAAGCTCACTGCAGTGGAGCCGAATCGGCTCCCGGGCTACCTGGAGGCAGAGCGCATGGACGGGTCAACTGCCGGTCGGTCAGGGGTGGCACGTTTAGGTTCGGGGGGAACCTAATGCGGCACCGCCACTTGCCTCCCGCAGACGAGTTTCCGGTGGAGTTGGCTCTGCTCGGGGACCCGGAACTGCTGGCGTTGTACGGCAGGGCCATGCGGCAACTCGAGCGCGAGAGTATCCAATTCGGGGCGGCGGAGCCGGAAACCGAGTTCCGCCTTGAAGAACTGCGGGTCGAGCTGGACCGGCGGGACAGCAGGGACGCACTCAAGGCCAGCAAGCGTCGAATCCGCTGCCTCTACGGCGAAACCGAAAGCCAGCCGCCTGACTCGCTGTACGGCGGGGACTCCTAGGCCCGCTCTGAGGGCCCCCGCCACGTCCGCCAGGGACTGCACCGCGGCGCCGCCCCCTTCGCCGCCGCGCCTGCCATTTCCTTGATGCATGCCACTTCCCGCGCCGCGCGCCCGGGCTTCGGTATAGTTATAGACAGTAGCCTTACCAATAGTGATGTTGATGCGAAAGGGCAGACGACCATGATCGCCAACGACAGTTCACGTGCCCATGCCGGCGAGTACGATTTCGGTGGAGCCGGAGGAGGTTTGCCGGATCCGTGGTGCTCCGCCTGCAACAGCGACGAGTATCTGGTTTTCGACGCTGTCACGCTGCTTCAGCCGGGGCCGGGCGCTCCTGCGCTGCCGCGGTGGGACGTTAGCTACTGGTGCAGCCACTGCGAGAGCTATTACGGCCACCAGACCTACAAGGTGCCCGCCTCGGAAACAGGGACGGTGGGGATCGATTTCGGTGCCGATGGCTACATGCACTGCGGAGAGCCGATGCAGCCGGTGGAACGAGTCGATCAAGCCATCCAGGATCCCGTTGACGCCGGCTCGCCGGAGACGGGCCCGCTTCCGACGGTGCGCGTGAACGTAGAAATTCTGCGTTGCCGCTGCGGCTTCAAGATGGAGGTGCCCGTCTGAGGCTACGGCGGAGCAATATCCGGGCTCCCGGTATATCCCGCCGGCGGCATGGGACCGGATTCTCCTACCGCCACCCCGATGGTTCGAAGCTTTCCGGCGACGAGCTCCGCAGGGTCAAGGCGTTGGCGGTTCCGCCGGCATGGTCCGACGTGTGGATCTGCCCGGCGGAAAACGGCCATATCCAGGCGGCGGGCATGGACGACGCCGGGCGGCGGCAATACATTTACCATCCCCGATGGCGCGAACTCAGGGACCGAGAGAAGTTCGACCGCGCGCTGGCCTTCGGCCGTACCCTGACGGCCGCACGGCGGAGGGTGACGCTGCTGCTCCGGTCGGGGGACATGACCCGGGAGGTGGCCTGCGCCGCCGCGTTCCGCTTGCTGGACAGCGCGTCGCTGCGAATCGGCTCAGACGTCTATGCCGAGGAAAACGGGTCCTACGGGGTGACCACCTTGCTGGTCAGCCACGTCCAGGTGCATCAGGACACCATCCGGCTCGATTTTCCGGGCAAGAGCGGGCTGCAGTGGGACGTGGAAGTGAAGGATCCGGACCTCGCCGGCTGGCTGGCCCTGGGCAGAGGGAGGAAGGCGGGGGATCCGGCCATCGGCTACCGCAACGACGACGGGAGCTGGTCCGGACTGGCCGCCTCCGAGCTGAATGATTTCATCCATGGGCTCTGCGGGCAGGGTTTTAGCGCCAAGGATTTTCGGACCTGGCAAGGGACCGTTGCCGCCGCGGTTGAACTGGCCCGCTACGACGGCAAGCCCGGCATCACGGCCCGACGCAAGGCAGTTGCTGCCGCCATCAGAGCCGTGGCAGAGCGGCTCGGCAACACGCCCGCCGTTGCCCGCTCATCATACGTGGATCCGCGGCTGGTCGACCGTTTCATGGACGGGCAGGTTCCAGATGCCGTCACCTATTCCGCGGCCGAGCGCAGCCTGCCGGCTTTCCTTGGCAACGAGGAACAGAAATAGTCCGCGGCGCTAGAATGAGAGAGCCCCGGCAGGCGGGATTCCCCCCAACGTCCACGCCTGTCGGGGTTGTTGACCCTTGCCTACCAGCCGCGGGACTTCCACTCGTCCAGATGCGGCCGTTCAGCGCCAAGCGTAGTTCCCTTCCCGTGTCCGGGATGGATCACGGTGTCGTCAGGCAGGTAGCCGAACAACCGGTCGCGGACGTCGTTGAAGAGGGAAGCAAAGCGCTCCGGATCCTTCTCCGTATTGCCCACTCCGCCGGGAAACAGCGAGTCGCCGGTGAATACATGCGCGGGCCCGTCCGGGGCACGGTAGAGCAGTGCCACCGAGCCTGGGGTGTGGCCCCGCAGCTTGATGGCCTCCAGCGAGAATCCATCGAACCGGCCCACGTCCTGATGCTCGAGCGAAACATCGGTCGGCACCTCGATCGCAGGAATATCCTCCGCGCCGGCGGCCGACTTGGCCCCGGTGGCGGCTACCGTATCCGCCAAGGCGCGGACATGGTCCCAGTGGCTGTGCGTGGTGATGACCAATTCGACCTTGGCGGGGCCGGCCGCATCCGCGGCCCCGTCGCGCAGGAGCTGTTCAATGGCCGGAAAGTCGTCGGCGGCATCAATCAGTACCTGGGCGCCGGATTTCTTGGCTGTCAGCAGATAAACGTTGTTGTCCATTTCGGAAACCGAAATGCCGCGGATAGTGACTGCAGGATCTTCATGAAGCAACATGCGTTCCAGCCTACCGACAGTCGACCCGGACGGCTCCGGATGTCATTCTGGTTGTAGCAGTGGACAGGCCGGTTGCTGCGGACACGACGAGGAGCGGGCGCGGGCGATGGAAGCGAGTGGGTTTGACTGGCGGATGAACCGCGACAGCGCCGTGCCGCTGTTCGAACAACTGCGGCTGCGGATCATTGAAGCGGCCGACGCCGGGGAGTTGCCGGTGGGCACCAAGCTGCCGCCCGTCCGGCGGCTGGCCGATCACTTGGGCGTGGTGCCGAATACGGTGGCCCGCGCGTACCGGGAACTGGAAACCGCCGGCCGGGTGGAGACGCACGGCCGGGCCGGTACGGTGGTCAGCGCCGGAGCGGGCAAGGCCCGGCAGCAACTGGGCGACGCCGCCGAAGCCTTCGCGCTGGCGGTCCACGGTCAGGGAATCGGCGCCAAGGAAGCCCTCGCCGCTGCCAAGGCAGCGATGGAGCGCCACGGCATCAAATAGCGCCCCATCAAGTAGCCACTGCATTGAGTAGCCGCTGCATCAAGTGCCGCAGCAACGCCTAGCGGACCCGCGCCCGACCGAAGCCGGCTTAAGAATGTTGCCAGGCGTCGCCGTCGTGCTGAGCGAGGGCGCGGGGCGGCAAATGCGGACAGTGGTTGTCCGCAGTAGCCGCCGGCCGTGACCGATGTAATACAAGTTCGAACGAATTTTCGATTAGAGTAGATATCGTGCTAAAAGCGAGTGAAACGTCCGTCCCGGCGACCGATTCGGAGTCCGCCACCCCCGTTTCCCACCCCGCGGATATGTCACGCTTGGTCGTCAAAGGCGCCCGCGAGCATAACCTCCAGAACGTCAGCGTGGATCTTCCCCGCGACTCCATGATCGTCTTTACCGGGCTGTCCGGCTCCGGGAAGTCGTCCCTGGCCTTCGACACGATTTTTGCCGAGGGCCAGCGCCGGTACGTGGAATCGCTGTCATCGTATGCGCGGATGTTCCTGGGCCAGGTGGACAAGCCCGACGTCGATTTCATCGAGGGCCTCTCGCCCGCGGTGTCGATCGACCAGAAGTCAACCAGCCGGAATCCGCGCTCCACCGTCGGCACCATCACCGAGATCTACGACTACCTGCGCCTACTATGGGCCCGGGTGGGCCGTCCCTTCTGTCCGCAGTGCGGCGAGCCGGTGGAGAAACAGACTCCGCAACAGATCGTGGATCAGCTGCAGGAGCTGCCAGAGGGAACGCGTTTCCAGGTTCTGGCACCCGTGGTGCGTGGCCGCAAGGGCGAGTTTGTGGACCTGTTCAAGGAGCTGAGCGCCAAGGGATTTTCCCGCGCCAAAGTGGACGGCAAGCAGGTGCAGCTGTCCGAACCGCCGAAGCTGGGCAAGCAGTACAAGCACACCATTGAGGTGGTGGTGGACCGGCTGGTGGCCAAAGACGGTATCCACCAGCGCCTGACCGACTCGGTGGAGACCGCGCTGGCGCTGGCGGAAGGCCGGGTGCTGGCCGACTTCGTGGACCTCGACGAGGAGGACCCGGGCCGTACCCGTGCCTTCTCCGAACACTTGGCCTGCCCGAACGAGCACCCGTTGGCGATCGACGAGATCGAACCGCGATCCTTCTCATTCAACAATCCGTTTGGCGCCTGCCCTGCCTGCACCGGCATCGGCAGCAAGCTCGAGGTGGATGTGGATCTGGTGGTCCCGGATCCGGACCGAAGCCTGGCCGACGGCGCCATCGCCCCGTGGTCGCTCGGCAAGGCCACCCAGGAGTACTGGACCCGGCTGCTTGAAGGACTCTCGCACGAGCTCGGCTTCTCGATGGACGAGCCGTGGAAGAACCTGCCGAAGAAGGTCCGCGATGCCGTGCTGCTCGGCAAGGATTTCAAAGTGGTGGTTCAGTACCGCAACCGCTTCGGACGGGAGCGCAAATACTCCACCGGCTTCGAAGGCGCCTTCCAGTACATCCACCGCAAGCACGAGGAAACCGAGTCCGAAATGGCCCGGGACCGCTACAAGGAGTACATGCGGGAAGTGCCGTGCCCGGAGTGCAACGGCGCGCGGTTGAACCCCGCCTCGCTGTCCGTACTGATCAACGGCAAGTCCATTGCGGACGTTTCCGCCCTGCCGCTGCGCGAGGCCAGCTCCTTCCTGGACGGCCTGGACCTGACGGCCCGCGAAGCCCAGATCGGCCACCAGGTGCTCATCGAGATCCAGGCCCGGCTGCGCTTCCTGCTGGATGTGGGCCTGGAGTATCTGAACCTGGAGCGGGCGGCAGGCACGTTGTCCGGCGGCGAGGCCCAGCGCATCCGGCTGGCCACCCAGATCGGTTCCGGCCTGGTTGGTGTCCTCTACGTGCTGGACGAGCCCTCGATCGGTTTGCACCAGCGGGACAACCGGCGGCTGATCGAGACCTTGACCCGCTTGCGCGATCTGGGCAACACGCTGATCGTGGTCGAGCACGACGAGGACACCATCGCCGAGGCCGACTGGATTGTGGACATCGGTCCGGGTGCCGGCGAACACGGCGGCGAAGTGGTCCATTCCGGCTCCCTGCAGGAACTGCTGGAGAACACGCGTTCCATCACCGGTGACTACTTGTCCGGACGCCGCCGGATAGAGCTTCCGGGCAAACGCCGGAAGGTGGACAAGAAGCGCCAGCTGAAAGTGGTCGGGGCGCGCGAGAACAATCTGCGCGGCATCGACGCGCAGTTCCCGCTGGGCGTTTTCACCGCGGTCACCGGCGTCAGCGGCTCCGGCAAGTCGACCTTGGTCAACGACATCCTCTACAAGGTGCTGGCCAACAAGCTCAACGGGGCCAAGCACGTGGCCGGCCGGCACACCAGGGTGGAGGGGCTGGACCAGCTGGACAAGGTGATCCACGTGGACCAGAGTCCGATCGGACGCACCCCGCGGTCCAATCCGGCCACCTACACGGGTGTCTTCGACAACATCCGCAAATTGTTCGCCGAGACCAACGAGGCCAAGCTTCGCGGCTACCTGCCCGGCAGGTTCTCCTTCAACGTGAAGGGCGGCCGCTGCGAAGCTTGCTCGGGCGACGGCACGCTGAAGATCGAAATGAACTTCCTTCCGGACGTCTACGTGCCGTGCGAGGTCTGCCACGGCGCGCGCTACAACCGGGAGACCCTGGAAGTCCACTACAAGGGCAAGACCATTGCCGAGGTGCTGGACATGCCGATCGAGGAGGCAGCGGACTTCTTTGCCGCGTTCACCCCGATTGCCCGCCACCTTCGGACCTTGGTGGACGTCGGGTTGGGCTACGTCCGGTTGGGCCAGCCCGCCACCACGCTGTCCGGCGGCGAGGCGCAGCGCGTCAAGCTCGCCAGCGAACTGCAGCGCCGCTCGAACGGTCGCAGCGTCTACGTGCTGGATGAGCCGACTACCGGCCTGCATTTTGAGGACATCCGCAAGCTGCTGCAGGTATTGCAGGGCCTGGTGGAAAAGGGCAACACCGTGATCACCATCGAACACAACCTGGACGTGATCAAGAGCGCCGACTGGGTAGTGGACATGGGCCCCGAAGGCGGCTCCGGCGGCGGCCAGATCATTGCCAGCGGCACACCCGAGCAGGTTGCCGCAGTCGAGGGGAGCCACACCGGCAGGTTCCTGGCGGAGGCGCTCGGTCGCCCGTGAGCCGCGACGGAATGACATATTCCGCCGCGGGAATGGATTCCGGCCGATCCGCGGACCTGTGGGAAAATGCCCGGGTGACTCAATTGCCTGCGCTGGTCTTGTTCGACCTTGACGGAACCCTTGTTGACCCCGCGGGAGCTATCACCAACGGAATTGCCGGTGCCCTTGAGGCTGCCGGACTCCCGGTTCCGCCGCAGGACAGGCTGGGCACGCTGGTGGGGCCGCCGCTGGGTGATTCACTGCGCGCCGCGGGCGTGCCGGAGGACAGGCTCGGCGAAGTCATCGCCCTGTACCGCGCCGGCTACCGGGCGCACGGCATGGCAGAAAGCCGCGTGTACCCAGGCATGGCCGAATTGCTGGGGCGGCTGCTGGCGGCCGGCCTGACGTTGGCTGTTGCCACGCAGAAACCGACCGGCCTGGCCCGCGAACTCCTCCGCCTGAAGGGCCTGGACACGTTCTTCGAGGGCATCCACGGAGCGGAGGGCGACGATCCGGCACCGGACGATCCGGGACTGGGCAAAGTGCCGATCCTGCAGGCGGCTCTGGCGGCCGCGGACGACTTCGGTCCGGTGCTGATGGTCGGCGACCGCCTCTACGACATGGCTGCCGCGAGCCATCTGGGCGTTCCGGGCATCGGCGTCAGTTGGGGATTCGCCGCCGACGGCGAGCTGGAAGCCGCCGGTGCGTCCGTCGTCGTGCATTCCATGCCGGAACTCGAGGCCGTCATCAAACGGCTGGCGGTTGCGCAACCGGAGACCGCCTCGGCCGGGGGACCGGGACCGGCCGCATGAAGACCTTCGAAGTGACCCGCGCCTCGTTCCGGGCCGCCTTGCGGGGCAGTTGCCGGCCGACCATAGAGGGCATCGACAATTTTCCGGACGCCGGCCCGGTGATTGTCGCCCCGAACCACTTGTCCTTTCTGGACAGCATCATCATCCAGGCCATGATGCCGCGGAAGGTCGCGTTCTTTGCCAAGGCCGAGTACTTCACCGCGCGGGGGCCCAAGGGGGCAGCCATGCGCTGGTTCTTCAGCAGTGTGGGCTCGATTCCGGTGGAACGCGGCGAGCAGGCGGCAAGCGTGGCGGCGCTGCAGAGCGCGGTGGACGTACTGGGGCGCAACGAGGCCTTTGGGATCTATCCTGAAGGAACACGGTCCCGTGACGGCAAGCTGTACCGCGGGCGAACCGGTGTGGGCTGGCTGGCCCTGACCACCGGGGCACCGGTGCTGCCGGTAGGGCTGATCGGCACCGAACAGCTTCAGCCCGCCGGAAAGATGATGGTCCGGCCGAAACACTTCACCGTCCGGATCGGCAAACCGCTGTACTTCGAGCGGACCGGGCCGCAGCATTCGCTGCCGGCACGTCGTTCGGCGACGGACCAGATCATGGACGCGATCGCCGACCTGACGGGCCAGGACCGCTCACACAGCTACAACAAGACGCCGTCGGAGTGACCTTCGGACGGCGGATCAGGACTGAGATGACGAAGGGAGTGACCGACAATGGCTGATCCGGCGTCCTACCGTCCGCGGACGGGGGAGATCCCCACCAATCCCGGCGTCTACCGCTTCCGGGACGAGCACGGCCGTGTTATCTACGTGGGCAAGGCGAAGAACCTGCGGTCCAGGCTCAACAACTACTTCGCCAGTCCCAAGAACCTGCTGCCCAAAACGTATGCGATGGTGCATACGGCAGCGTCGGTGGAGTGGACGATCGTGGGCAGCGAGCTGGAGGCCATCCAGCTCGAGTACACCTGGATCAAGGAATTCACGCCGCGCTTCAACATCATGTTCCGGGACGACAAGTCCTACCCCTACCTGGCCGTGACCATGGGGGAGAAGTTCCCGCGTGTCCAGGTGATGCGCGGGGAACGGCGCAAGGGCGTGAAGTACTTCGGCCCGTACTATCCGGCCAAGGCGATCCGCGAGACCGTGGACACGCTGCTGCGGGTATTCCCGGTCCGCAGCTGCAGCACCGGCGTGTTCAACCGCGCCCAGCGCACCGGCCGGCCCTGCCTGCTGGGCTACATCGACAAGTGCTCGGCGCCCTGCGTCGGCCGGATCTCGCCGGAGGACCACAAGGCGCTGGCGGCCGAGTTCTGTGCGTTCATGGGCGGGGAAGCCGACCGGTTCATCCGGGCGCTGGAGAAGAAGATGGCGGCGGCGGTGGCTGAACTCGACTACGAGTCGGCGGCGCGGCACCGCGACGACATCGCCGCGCTGCGGCGGGTCTTCGAACGCAATGCCGTGGTGCTCAGCGAAGACACCGACGCCGATGTGTTCGCGCTGGCGCAGGACGAGCTGGAGGCGGCTGTCCAGGTGTTCCACGTGCGCGGCGGCCGGATCCGCGGCCAGCGGGGCTGGGTGGTGGAAAAGGTCGAGGACCAAAGCACCGCCGACTTGGCCGAGCACCTGCTCCAGCAGGTGTACGGCGACGCCGACGGGCCGGACAGGATCCCGCGCCAGGTGATGCTGCCGCAGGAGCCGGAGAATGCCGCCGAACTGCAGGCTTGGCTGAGCACGCTGCGCGGCAGCAAGGTGCAGATCCACGTGCCCAAACGCGGAGACAAGGCCGCGTTGATCTCCACCGTGCGGGAGAACGCCGAACAGGCCCTGGCACTCCACAAGAGCCGGCGGGCCGGCGACATCACCACGCGTTCGGCCGGCCTGCAGCAGCTGCAGGAGGCGTTGGACCTTCCGGTCGCGCTGCTCCGGATCGAGTGCTACGACATCTCCCATGTCCAAGGCACCAACGTGGTGGCCTCCATGGTGGTGGTGGAAGACGGGCTGGCGAAGAAATCCGATTACCGCCGCTTTGCGATCACCGGCGACGCCGCCCGCGACGACACCTCCGCCATGTATGACGTCATCAGCCGGCGATTCCGGAACTACCTGGTTGACCAGGGACGCCTGGCCGCGCCTGAGGCCGCCGAGGCGGTAGCGGGCGCTGCCGCCGAAGCAGCCGCAGCACAGCCGCAGCCCCCCGCGGACGGCGGGGACACCGCCGTCGTGCCGGAAGAAGTTGTGCCGCAGGAGACCGTGGCGAAAGAGACAGTGCCGCAGGAGACCGTGCCGCAGGACACCGTGCTGGCAGAGACCTTGACGCCGGCGCCGAAAACCAAGTTCGCCTACCCGCCGAATCTGGTGGTGGTCGACGGCGGGCCGCCGCAGGTGGCCGCGGCCTCCCGCGCACTGGCGGACCTGGGCATTACCGACGTGTACGTGGTGGGCCTGGCCAAGCGGCTGGAAGAGGTGTGGCTGCCCGACGACGATTTCCCGGTGATCCTGCCGCGCACGTCCGAGGGGCTGTTCCTGCTGCAGCGCATCCGCGACGAGGCCCACCGCTTCGCGATCGCCTACCACCGGCAGAAGCGCGGCAAGGCCATGACGGTCTCCGTGCTGGACGGCATTCAGGGATTGGGGCCGGCGAAGCGGAAGGCACTGCTGAAACATTTCGGTTCGGCGAAGAAGCTGAAGGCGGCCAGCGTGGAAGAGCTGCAGCAGGTGCCGGGCATCGGGCCTGCGATGGCCGCCTCGCTGAGACGGCAGTTGGCGCCCGGCGCCGCGGATGACGCCGCGCCGGCAGTCAATATGGCAACCGGCGAAATCATCGAATCTTAGTTAGGCTAGAGCTGAAATTGAGGGGTGTGGTCGGGATGGATGGGATGACGATGACGGTGGACGAGGACCTGACGCCGGAGAAGCCGGTGGAATCCGAACTCCTGGTGGTCACCGGCATGTCAGGAGCCGGCCGGACCACGGCGGCGCACGCGTTGGAAGACCATGGCTGGTACGTGGTGGACAACCTGCCGCCGCAAATGCTCGGCACGCTGGCCGAGCTGGTGTCGCGGATGCCGCAGTCGCTGCCCAAGCTGGCCGTGGTGGTGGACGTGCGCAGCCAGAGCCTGTTCCGCGATATCCGCGAGGCCCTGCACGCCCTGGCCGCCAGCGGGGTCCACTACCGGGTGCTCTTCCTGGACGCCGCGGACGAAGTGCTGGTCCGCCGCTTTGAACAGGGCCGGCGTCCGCACCCGCTGCAGGGCGACGGCCGGATTTCCGACGGCATCACCGCCGAACGCGACCTGCTCAGCAGCCTGAAGGAATCGGCCGACCTGGTGGTGGAGACCACCGATATGAACGTGCATGCCCTCGCCACGGCGGTCACGGAACTCTTTACCGACTCCGGTCCCATCGTTCTGCGCATCAACGTGATCAGCTTCGGCTTCAAGTACGGGCTGCCGGTGGACGCCAACTTCGTGGCCGACGTGCGCTTCATTCCGAACCCGCACTGGGTACCCGCGCTGCGCCCCTACACCGGGCTGGACGAGAAGGTCCGTGACTACGTGCTGGTGGATTCCGGCGCCGAAGAGTTCGTCAACCGCTACGTGGATGCGCTGGAGCCGGTGATGGAGGGCTACCGCCGTGAAAACAAGCACTACGGCACCATCGCCATCGGATGTACCGGCGGCAAGCACCGGTCGGTCGCGGTGGCCGAGGAAATCGGCAAGCGGTTGGCCCAGCTGCCCAGCGTCAAGGTGACCGTCCAGCACCGTGACCTGGGGCGCGAATAGTGGCAATCCTGACCGGACCGCTGCCGCTGGTTCCGGTCCCGGGTACCTCCCGCAGCCGGACCGGGGAGGGCGGGGCACCGCCGTCGGTCGTCGCGTTGGGCGGCGGCCACGGGCTGTCTGCCTCGCTGGGTGCGCTGCGCCTGCTGACCACCGAGCTGACCGCCATTGTCACGGTGGCCGACGACGGCGGTTCCTCCGGCCGCCTGCGCGAGGAGTTCGGCGTGCTGCCGCCCGGGGACCTGCGGATGGCGCTGGCCGCCCTGTGTGACGATACCGACTGGGGCCGGACCTGGCGCGACGTGATGCAGCACCGCTTCAAGTCGTCCCCGGGGTCCGAGCAGTCGCTGGACAATCATGCGCTGGGGAACTTGCTGATTGTCACGTTGTGGGAGTTGCTGGGGGACCCGGTGGCCGGGCTCAAGTGGGCCGGCGCGCTGCTGGGGGCACGCGGCGAGGTACTGCCGATGGCCACCGTGCCGCTGACCATCGAGGGCGACGTGTTGGTCGAGGGCGAGGACGGGCGGCTGCGCAGTGCGCTGATCTCCGGCCAGTCCAGGCTCGCCGCGGCCGGACGGAACAGCCACGTCAATGACGTGCGGCTGCTGCCCGACGACGCCCCGGCCTGCGTCGAGGCGCTCAACGCCATCGAACTTGCCGACTGGGTGATCCTGGGGCCGGGTTCCTGGTACACCTCCGTGCTGCCGCATCTGATGCTCAAGGAGATGCGCGAGGCGCTGTGCAACACCCCGGCGCGGCGATGCCTGACCATGAACCTCTCGGTGGATACCAAGGAAACGTCCGGCATGACGGCGGCGGACCACCTGGCGGCCGTGAAACGTTGCGCCCCCGATATGCGTTTCGACGTGGTGCTGGCCGATCCGCGGGTGATCGAAAACCGGGAGCGTTTCGAGGAAGCCGCCGGGGAGCTCGGTGCGCGTGTGGTCTTCGGTAGAGTAGGTAGCTCAGGCGGACGCCCCGTACACGATCCGTTGAGACTGGCGAGTGCCTACCACGACATTTTCGGGGACAGCAAGGATTAGGTAAGGACAAGGTGCATGGCGCTGACCGCAGCAGTCAAGGATGAGCTTGCTCGCCTCGACATCAAGAAGTCCCAGGTTCGGAAGGCGGAGGTCTCCGCGACGCTCCGGTTCGCCGGCGGACTTCACATCATTTCCGGCCGCATTGTTATTGAGGCGGAAGTTGATCTGGCTGCGACGGCCCGCCGGCTGCGTACTGCCATCGCGGAAGTGTACGGTCACAGCGGCGACATCATCGTGGTCTCCGGCGGCGCCCTGCGCCGCGGGAACCGCTACGTGGTGCGTGTGGTCAGGGACGGGGAGTCGCTGGCCCGGCAGACCGGCCTGCTGGATGGCCGCGGCCGTCCGGTCCGCGGGCTGCCCTCCGTGGTGGTCAACGGCTCCGCCGCCGACGCCGAGGCAGTCTGGCGCGGCGCCTTCCTGGCCCACGGATCGCTGACCGAACCCGGCCGCTCGTCGGCGCTCGAAGTCACCTGCCCCGGCCCGGAAGCGGCGCTGGCTTTGGTCGGCGCGGCCCGCCGATTGGGCATTGCGGCCAAGGCACGCGAGGTCCGGGGCGTGGACCGGGTGGTGATCCGGGACGGTGACAGCATCGCGGCGCTCTTGACCCGGATGGGGGCCCATGATGCGCTGATGGTGTGGGAAGAACGCCGGATGCGCAAGGAAGTGCGGGCCACCGCCAACCGGTTGGCCAACTTCGACGACGCCAACCTGCGGCGCTCTGCCCAGGCCGCGGTGGCGGCGGGTGCCCGCGTCGAGCGGGCCTTGGAGATCCTCGGTGAGGATGTGCCCGAGCACTTGCGCTACGCCGGCGAACTGCGGGTGGCGCACAAGCAAGCCTCGTTGGACGAACTCGGCCGTCTTGCGGACCCGGCGATGACCAAGGACGCCATCGCCGGCCGGATCCGCCGGCTGCTGGCCATGGCCGACAAACGGGCGGCGGAGTTGCGCATCCCGGGGACCGAAGCCAATGTCACGCCGGAGATGCTGGACGACTAGATACGGGATGGGCAGCCGCCGGGTCCGGCGGTACGGTCAACGAAGACCGGTTTGAGAGCTGCCGGACGGAAACCTCCGTCCGGTTGGACAATCCGACCCAGCCGCGGACCGCGGCCGGGAGAAGACGGAGGAAACCATGAGCACGTACGAACTGCCCGAGCTCGACTATGATTACGCAGCCCTGGAGCCGCATATCTCGGCCCGGATCATGGAGCTGCACCACTCCAAGCACCACGCCACCTACGTGGCCGGCGCGAACACCGCACTGGAGCAGCTGGCCGACGC